>NZ_JAJHJB010000029.1:0-64395 GCF_020819555.1 Pelosinus baikalensis | reverse complement strand
ATCACCCATTGATGTTTTTCTACACGAAGTGTCGCACTTGAATTGACAATTCATCTTTTAAAAAAGTTTATGATTATATTCTTTGTAATCTTCATATCTTCGCTTTTCAACTAATTAGACTAATCAAATTCTTTAGATTCTAAAGAATTTGATTGGTTTTTTTTATTAACTTTATAATGGTGATGTTATTATCGTTTTAATGAAAAAATAATAACTGAAAAACAATAAAAAATAAATAATAAAAAGCAATAAAAAATAATTGACTATTCTAAAAAATGAAAGTATACTAAACGTAAACATAGGTAAAGGCTCTGAACAAATGTAAAGATAGGAAAGATCTTGTGAATAAATAAATTAGGAGGACGAGTGAATGTTGGGATTAAATTACAAATTAGAAGAACTAGAAAAGAACGGTAAGAGTATATTGACAGGTATTATTGGAGCGGGTCAGATGGGAAAAGGTATGATCAGCCAGATGACCCTGATGAAAGGCATGACGCCGGCAGTAGTTGTGGATATTAATATAGAGAATGCAAAAAAAGCATTTTTGCATGCAGGAGTTGATGAAGGAAATATTAAATATGCTAAGACCGCTGCCGAAGCAGATGCGTTTATTAAAGATGGCAAGTCTGTTATTGCAGATCATAGTGATGTTGCTACCAAATCGGAAGTCATTCAAGTTGTTATTGATGCAACAGGAGTGACAGAAGTAGGAGCAAAAATTGCTTTAGATACGATACTTGGCAAGAAACATATTGTAATGCTGAATGCAGAAGCGGATGTTGTGATTGGACCCATTCTAAAGAAATTTGCTGATGCGGCGGGTGTTATTTATACAGGGGCTGCTGGAGATGAACCAGGGGCAGTGAAAGAATTATATGACTTTGCAGTAGCTTCAGGTTTTGAAGTTAGAGTGATCGGAAAAGGTAAAAATAACGTACTGGATTTTGATTGTAACCCAGATACCGTTTTGGAAGAAGCTACCAGAAGAGGTGTTAGCCCTCACATGCTGGCATCGTTTAAAGAAGGAACGAAAACAATGGTTGAGCTAGCATGTATGTCTAATGCTACGGGTTACATTTGTGATGTAAGAGGGGGGCATGGCATCAGCGGTGAGGTAAAAGATCTGCC
The DNA here is from genome assembly GCF_020819555.1 of Pelosinus baikalensis. Lineage (NCBI taxonomy): Bacteria > Bacillati > Bacillota > Negativicutes > Selenomonadales > Sporomusaceae > Pelosinus > Pelosinus baikalensis. The sequence goes on along the minus strand of NZ_JAJHJB010000029.1, from coordinate 63,264 downwards.
ACAATTACTTAGCTTAAAAGAAGAAAATGGAGTATTAAATCAGTATGGCGTTGTAGATTTCGTGAATGGCATTGCTCCTGGAGTATTTGTAATTGTGACAAGTAAACTGCCTGAAGTAAGAGCCGAAATGGAATATGTAAGTATGGGGAAAGGACCTAACTATATATTGTATCGTCCCTACCATTTGTGCAGCTTAGAAACTCCTTTATCAGCAGCCAAAGCTGTATTGGATCATCAAGCCACGATTGCACCGATGGGAGGTTTGGTATCAGAAGTGATAACCGTTGCTAAAAAGGATCTAAAGGCAGGCGATTACTTAGATGGTATTGGTGGATATACAGTCTATGGAACGATTGAAAGATATGAAATAGCCAAAGAAATGAACGCTTTGCCTGTTGGTCTAGTCAACAAAGATACAATCTTAAAACAAGATGTTAAGAAAGGCGATCTTATTACCTATGACATGGTGCAGCTGCGCGAGGATTCTTTCATTCTCCAAATGAGAAGGCTTCAAGATAAATTATTTGCGTAAGAAATTCATCTATTGTTAATTTATTTTAAATATATGGATATTGCTCTCCAGGAAAAAAATATTCGTTAGTATCAATTATCATTAGCATACCCAAGAATTGAAGAAGTTTTTATTGTCAATTTGTGGCTAATACTATATTATTTTTGTGAACTGGATAAATATACTAACAACATAATTGGGGGGGAGCAAATATGCAAAAGATAGTAGATGATAGTCGTTTAATTGTAAAATGTTGTAAATTGTATTACGAAGAGTACTATACGCAAAATGAAATTAGTAAGATCTTAGGGGTTTCAAGGCCAACAATTTCAAGATTATTAAAAGAGGGACGAGATTTAGGTATTGTAAAGATTGAGATTATTAACCCTTTTGAACGTGATTTTGAGGAACTAGAGAGACGAACTGAAAAGCGGTTTCAGATTAGAGAAGTGCTCATCATTGAAGATGAGGCTGATGAAGTAATGCAAAAAAGACAACTGGCAAAAGCTGCTGCCAAATATTTGCGGAGGATTGTAAAAGATGGCGATACCCTTGGAATTTCAATGGGAACCACTCTTAAGGCAATTGCAGAACATATCAATAATAACGAAAAACGCAAATTAACTTTCATTCCTTTGATTGGAGGGGTAGGGCAATCTGAAATCGATATTCATCCTAATGATATTGTTATGGGATTCGCACAAGCTTTTGGTGGAAATTTTAAATTGCTGCATGCACCTGCTGTAGTCAGTAACGAAAATATAAAAAAAGAACTGCTGAAAGAGCAGAGCATTAAAGAGGTTATTGATCATTCTAAATTATGTAATATCGGCATTGTAGGAATTGGTTCGCCCACAGACATGGGTTCAACTATGATGACTTCAGGATATTTTAATGAAGATGATACGAAAGAATTCGCCGAGTTAGGTGTAGTAGGAGATATTTGCCTGCAATTTTATGATATAAATGGCAATGCAGATCAATTTGACTTTAACAAGCGAGTAGTAGGAATTAATTTAACAGATTTGAAAAAAATTGATACAGTGATTGGCGTTGCTTGTGGCGAAAAAAAAGTGAATGCGATTATTGGTGCTTTGAATAGTAAAATTATCGATGTTTTAATTACGAACTATAGTAATGCAGTGGCTATTAATAATTATAAAAATAATAAATAAGAAGGACTAAAACGGTCTATGTGGAGGTTTAGTTTGTTTCAAGGGAGAATTTTCATCATTTTTCAAGTGGGCTAACAGAAGAATTCAAGTGTAATAAAGAAATAATTTAATGATGAAATTCCATTTTCCCTTGAATTATTATTTGAAAAGTTCGAATTGTCCAATAAAAGAAACCGACTACAATCGTTTAATGAGTAAGAGGAGGAAAAGCATGGAGAAATTACTACTGGTTGCCTTCTTGTTTTATGTCCTGCAAATGATTTTAACGTATTTTCAAGTAAAAGATTTTCGAAGTAATGTTAATGAACTAAGAAAGAAAGGAGTTATTGGCATCGGGTCAAAAAAAAGGAAGTTGTCTGCTGGTACGATTGTTATTCTTGTCAGCAATGAATTCGGAGATATTATAGAAGGCCGAATGATGCAAGGGTTTAGTATCTTAGCCAGATTCAAGAACCTTAAAGATCTTAATGGATTTAATGTCGGGGAATTAAAGGAAAGAATGCTGAGAGAAAGCAGTAAAGATACAGCAACGCTGGATGCACTAAAGCAGATTGAAAATCAATTAGTAAAGCTTGAAGCTATGTAATTGATTGCCTATATGAAGCTATACAAAGGAAGGGGGCGGTTAGATAAATTGTTTAGATGGGGAAAATTGTACGAGGAAAAAGTAAAGGGAGGTAAAATTTCATGCTGGTATTAGCACACTTAGCTCAAAGTTTCATTGCACTATTTCAAAAAGGTGGAGAAGTTTTTGTAGGCTTAGTTACGGGGATTCTTCCGACACTGATTGTTCTGATTACAGCGGTAAATTCATTGATTGGTTTAATTGGTGAAGAACGAGTCAATAAGATTGCCAAGGCTGCCACGAAAAATATTATTTTACGTTACACGATATTTCCCATTATGGCTGTATTTTTTCTAACCAATCCAATTTGCTACAGTTTTGGCAGGTTTTTGCCAGAAAAGTATAAACCGGCTTTCATGGATGCGTCCATATCTTTTGTACATCCGATTACTGGTTTGTTCCCACATGCCAATGCTGCTGAATTATTTGTATGGGTAGGTATTTCGAGCGGTATCACAGCTTTAGGTCTTCCTTTAGGTGAGTTGGCAGTTCGCTATTTTATTACCGGTGTGATTGTAATCTTAATTAGAGGTATTTTAACGGAAAGAATGACCATTTATATGATGAATCGCAAAAATAATCAGACTTTAGGGGCATAAGTGGACGAAGAGTAATGATATAGGAGGCGGGATTGTTATGAGTAATGCTGTTCGAATTGAGAAAGGTCCAGGTGGCTTTGGTGGTCCTTTGATTATAAGAACCACAGAAACAAGAAATAAAGTAGTATGTATTACCGGTGGTGATATACATCCTGTAGCAGTTAAACTTGCAGAGATGCTGGGTGCAGAGCTGGTAAACGGTTTTAAAACAGGGGTTCCTGATGATCAAATTGCTGTAGCTGTTGTCGATTGCGGCGGTACTGCGCGCTGTGGTGTGTATCCGAAGAAAAAAATTTTTACTGTAAATGTATTGCCTGTAGGAAAGTCCGGACCCCTGGCTCAGTTTATTACAGAAGAAATTTATGTATCTGGTGTCAAGGAATCATGCCTAAGTTTATTTGAAGGAGAATACATTCCTCCCGATCCTTCAATTGCACAGGCAGCTGCGCAGCAAAAAACTCAGGCAGCCCCGGCGGAAAAAGGAAATATCCTTGCTCGATTTGGTAAAGCTGTTGGTGGTATAGTAGGTATTTTCTTTCAATCCGGGCGTCATACCATTAATACAGTTATGACCAGTATACTGCCCTTTATGGCTTTTGTAAGTATGATTATTGGTATCATTTTGCAGTCTGGTCTGGGAAATATTGTTGCAAATGTAGTTTCTCCTTACGCTGGGAGTCTTCCTGGATTATTGATTATATCCGTAATATGTTCCCTGCCAGTGCTGTCGCCAATGTTAGGGCCAGGTGCAGTTATTGCTCAGGTAGTGGGTGTTTTGATTGGTGTTGAAATTGGTGCAGGTCATATTCCTCCGCAGTTTGCTCTGCCAGCCTTATTTGCGATCAATCCCCAGGTTGGCTGCGACTTCTTGCCAGTGGGCTTGAGCTTGGGTGAGGCAGAACCAGAAACTATCGAACTTGGCGTGCCTGTTATTCTCATGTCAAGATTGGTGACAGGTCCTTTATCAGTAGTGATTGCTTATTTCATGGGCGTAGGATTATTTAGCTAAACGTAGAGAAATATAGCTTCTCATATGGTTGTTTCCCGAGGATACACATTACGAAATGAGAGGGAAGTGAATGATGAAATATGAAGTTGTAGTGACGAGCATAGGAGATATGGCTACCGAATTAATGGAATCTACTGGAGATCTTATTATTTTCGATACATGTCCTTTAGATGGTTTAGAAGAAATTTCAATTATGCATACAACGGGAGAAATTAAAAGACCAATTCAAGTTGGCGATAGAGTAACCTTTGGAAAAGCACAGTATACGATTACGGCTATCGGGGATGAGGCACTTAAAACGCTAGAGGAATTGGGACACTGCACATTTAAATTCACTGGCAGCGATACAGTCGAACTGCCAGGGCAGATTGAATTAAGGGGCGAAGGTCATCCAGAGATCTCTCTGAATGATATTATTCGAATCGAAGGCAATTAAAAAAGTAAGAAAATTGCTATTTGTCTCCTTAAAGAACAAATAGCAATTTTTTTAACACGATGTGCTAGTCCGCAGTAAGATTCGTAAAATACGGTTTATAACCTTAAGAAATAAATAGGAATTAGAAAAATCCCCAAAAATAAGTTTTCTTTATAAAAATATGAAATAGGATGTGATGGCAATGAAATTGACATTGGATACGATCGGTAGATTAGAAAGTAATGATTTTTTAAACGCCAAATTGGAATGCCAATGTGGAAAACCACATAGTATCAATATTGATAAAGTGATTATCGGAAAGGACGCTCTTAATCAAGTGCCTGATGTGGTAAGAATATTAGGTGCGAAAAAAGTGTTGCTTGTTGCAGATACAAATACTTACGAAGTAGCTGGCAAGAAGGTAGCTTCATTGCTGGCAGAAAATCATTTGTCTTATAAGTCTTATGTGTATAAAGTGACTCGAGATTTAGTGCCAGATGAAGAGGCTGTTGGAAAATTGCTGCTGCAAATCGAAAAAAATACAGATCTTATTGTTACGGTGGGAGCGGGAACTTTGAATGATATTGTAAAATTCATCAGCCGCAGAACCAATATTCCGTCTATCGTGGTAGCGACTGCACCTTCTATGGATGGATATGCTTCTGACAGCTCCGCGTTAATTATTGATAATCTAAAAACGAGTGTGGAATCTTCCTATCCTAAAGTTATTATTGGTGACACTGAGATTTTAAAGAAAGCACCCATGCGGATGATCTTAGCAGGTCTTGGGGATATGATCGGAAAATATTCTGCACTAAGCGATTGGCAAGTAAGCCGCATCGTAAATAAAGAGTATTATTGTGATGTCACTGCTAGAATTTCAAGCGATGCTATTAAAAAATGTGTTGATAATATTGATGGTGTTAAGAATCGAGAGGATATTGCAATTGAAAATGTTATGGATGGTTTAGTTCGCACAGGAATTGCGATGAGTTTTGTGGGAAATTCTCGTCCGGCATCGGGGGCGGAACATCATATTTCTCACTTTTGGGAAATGAAGTTCTTATTTGAAGGTAAAGAAGCTTTGCTGCATGGTACGAAGGTAGGCTTAACTAGTATTATTGTAGCCAGATTGTATGAATTGTTAGTAGAAAAGCAAGTCGATTTTGAAGAAGCTGTGGCCAAGGCTCGTATTTTTGATGAAAAAGCGTGGAGAAAATCGATATGTGAACTTTATGGAAAGGCTGCACCTGGCATTTTGTCTATGAGCGAAAAGGATGGTAGAAATTCCATAGAAGCAAGAATTTCTAGAATTGAAGTAATCAAGGAAAATTTCCTGCAGATTATTGAAATTGCCAAGGAGGCAGAAAGAGCAAACCGAGTTGAAAGCTTAATGAAGAGTGCTGGAGCACCCATTAAGCCGGAGGAAGTTGGTGTTGACCAAAGAACGGTGCTGGATAGCGTTTTGGTAGCAAAAGAAGTACGTCCGCGTTATACCATTCTTAACTTATTATCGGACTTGGGACTATTAGAAGAGTTCACCAACGATATTAAAAAATATATCTAAATAGGAAGGAGTCATGTTGATGGAGCCAGTAATAAATACGACACAGCAGCAAGAGATATTAAGAAAAATCAAATGTTTCGTTATGGATTTAGATGGCACTGTATATTTGGGGAAACGAATTTTAGACGGTGCTATAGACTTTTTGCACACGTTGGAAAAGAATAAAATAAAATTTAAATTTTTTACGAACAACTCTTCCAAGAATACCAAGGTATACGTGGACCGTATTCGTAATATGGGGTACCACGTAGAAGAAGATATGATGCTTATTTCCAATCATGTTATTATCAATTATCTGAAAAAACATGCGGCAGATCAAACTGTCTTTGTACTGGGTAATGAATATCTGCAAAATGATTTTAAGGAAGCTGGGATCTTATTAGTAGATGAGAATCCGGATATTGTGGTAGTCGGCTTTGATACTTCTCTGGCGTATGATAATCTAACAAAAGCATGTACCTTTATTCGAAATGGAGCGAGGTTCTTAGCTGTTAATCCTGATTTTAATTGTCCGATAGAAGGTGGATATATTCCAGACTGCGGAGCAATATGCGCATTGATTACGGCATCTACTGGTGTTAAACCTGAGTATTTTGGTAAGCCTACAGCTCATACGCTGCAGTATATATTAGAGAATACTGGCTGCAAAGAAGAGGAGATTGCGATTGTTGGAGATCGACTATATACAGATATTGCTCTTGGAAAAGGAAATAATGTGACAACGATTCTAGTACTGTCTGGCGAAAGTCAATTAGTGGACATTCCAGGGAGTGAGGTAAAGCCTACTCTTGTATTCCCTTCATTAAAGCAAGTGAAGGAAGCATTAGAAGAAACTTGTTAAAGTGTTCATACGTTTCTTTAAGGAGAATGTTGAAATACAGAGTACGCAAAGAACACAAAGATAAGTTGAAAATAGACTCCTTTGTGTCCTTTGCGTCTTTGTGGTTCAAGACGGCTACGGTTTTGCTATTGTTGTTTTATGAATGTTTCATGTTAATAATCCATAATATTTAATGTATCAGGAAATTACCTCTATTGAAAACCATGGCAGAATTCAGGAGAAAGGTGATTATCAATGAGCAGATATAAAGGGATTATCTTTGATTTGGATGGCACTTTACTGGATACTCTGAGTGATATTGCCAATAGTGTGAATGAAGTTCTTGCCAGCTATGGGTATCCTACACATACAAAAGAAGAGTATCGAACCAAAATTGGTAAAGGTTTTCGCAACCTGATTGAACAAAGTATGCCGGAGGATACAGAACCGGCAATCATTGAGGAAGGGTTAGGGAAATTTATCAAAGCTTATCATGAAAACTACAAGAAGGAAACAAAACCATATGGCGGAATAGTTTCTTTGTTGAAAGCGCTCAATAATAAGGGGATACCAATAGCCGTAAATTCCAACAAGCGTAATGATTATACCAATAATCTACTGCGCTATCTGTTTCCTGATATTGTTTTCAGTGCTATTTATGGCGAGCGTTCCGGCTTTGCTAAAAAACCCGATCCGCAAGCTGCCTTAGAAATTGCCAAGCAAATGCAGCTTGATCCCAAAGAAGTATTATATATCGGTGATTCTAAAACAGATATGATTACAGCGCAAAATGCTGGTATGGATAGTATCGGCGTGTTGTGGGGGTTTCGCGATGAAGCAGAATTAAGACATCATAATGCCACTTACGTCGTAAAGCGACCACAAGGCATTTATAATATTATATTTTAGGGATCGGCTGCGAATTCTACGCAATTGGAACTTCCTCATGGCACAAAGTAAGCAACTAGGGCTGCCTCACTACGATTTTTTAATCGTAGCGAGGCAGCCCCTTATATTGGGAGTATTTAATACGTTTCTTGACTTGCTGTTTCTGTACTATCTCCTAATACAACAGGTGTTGACTTATAGCCAACGCCCATTCTATCAATCCCCATATCAATTAGCTGTAAAAAATGTTCCCGCGTACGGATGCATCCACTACCTTTTATTTTAATCCTCCCTTGGCAGGTATCCATCATTACCTGAATGATTTCTGGTGTCGCACCGTGTGCTTCAAATCCCGCTAGGAACCCAGTACTTGTTTTGACAAAATCAGCTTTTGCTGCAATGGCACATTCGCAGGATTGTTTCACCTCATCCGCAGTCAATGCATCGGTTTCGAAAATTACTTTCACTGCAGTACCGTACTTATGGCAGACATCAACAACCGCTTTTATATCCGCTGTTACATCATCCCATTTTCCGCTGCGAATCCAACCGTAGTTTGCGACGATATCTAGTTCATATATATCGCCACGTTTGCAGTATTCTTCTGCCTGCATGGCTTTAGATGCTGTCGTACTCAGTCCAAAGGGAAAATCACAAACAACACAAATTTTCGTATCCGTACCTTTGGTTAATTCAGCCGCAAGATCCAATGAAGCTGGATTAATACAAACTGTAGCGCATCGGTAATTTATGCCTTCCTGAATATATTTTTTAATTTCTAATTCCGTAAATTCTGGTTTCAAGACTGATTGGTCAATATAACGGGATAATTCCTCTGCTGTCATTTCAATTGCTTTTTTATGTTTCATTTCTTTTACACCTATATTTTCGCATTTATTATTAGTAATAGGTGCCCTCCTTGATTAATATTATAATGTATTTTTTCTACAAAAACAATATAAAAATAGTATTAATACTACATAATTGAATTTGATTTTGTATTACTACTAATGTATAATGCTAATTATTGGTTATACTTTTATTTAATATTGGGATTCATAGTCATTCTGAAAGGGGCTATAGTGTGAATAGTGAAAGAACATTTGAAGATAAAATCAAAACAGTTTATAATCATTTAAGTAAATCAGAAAAAAAAGTAGCCGACTATGTTTTGGAGCATGGTCATGAAGTTACAAGACTCCCCCTTACCGATTTAGCTCAAAAGTCTCAAGTAAGCGAACCAACAGTAGTACGGTTTACTAAACGTGTTGGGTTTTCTGGTTATAGTGATTTGAAGCTTAGTATTATGAAAGATTGGGGAAAGAAGACAGTTATCCAAGATAATAATGTCTCTCTCTTAATTGATCTACATGTTAACAAAGATGACAAATTAGAAGATATTCCTGGAAAAATGATTCACATAACGATGAAAGCACTTCAAGATACTTTAAGAATTATTGATATTAGCGAATATCTAAAAGCTGTTAAATCCTTGAGCGAGGCTAATATTATCGATATTTATGGCGTTGGAAATTCTGGCAGCATTACAAATGATTTAATGAATAAGCTGATGAGGATTGGTTTAAATGCACGAGCATTTAATGATAATCATTTACAACAAATCAGCGCAACTCATCTAACAAAAGATGATGTAGCCATTGCCATTTCTCACTCAGGTAGTACCAAAGATGTTATTGATACGTTGAAAATTGCAAAAGAAAATGGGGCTAGAACAATAGCCTTATCTAATTATAAAGCATCTGAAATATCAAAATATGCTGATATTCAATTGTTTACAGGTGATTTTGAAACTACATTTTATAGTGAAACAATGGTTTCACGTATTTCTCAGTTAGCGATAGTTGACATGCTATATATGGGGCTGCTTCTTAGTGATTATAGTAAGTATACTAACCGCTTAGATAAAATAAATTTATTAGTTGAAAAGAAAAATTATTAACAGAAGATTTCATCGAATTAAAGCAATTCTATAAAGGGGGCTGTGTGATGCAAAGTAACTTGTTCATCATGCAGTCCTCTTTTTTTATAGTAAAGCTGATAAAAAGAAATAAAACTACTTTTAAATATTTACAAAGTAGTAAAACTACCATATAATAAAATTGAAAGATTCGATTCATCGGTCAAAAACTTACAAAGCAGTAAGTTAATGGTCTTAATCTGATGGCATATTTTATGAAAAAAAGAAAGGAGATGCCCAAAATGAAACCTTTTTTAGACTTCGTTCCACAAATGAATGATATTGATTTAAAGAGAATAGCAAGAATGCAGAAAAAAATGGAAAAACGCCAGGCGAGTATTTGTAGCGAAAGAGCCTTATTGATAACAGAATCGTTTCAATCAACAGAAGGCGAAGACTATGTTTTACGCAAGGCAAAAGCTTTTGCACATATTTTAAAACATATGTCTATCTACATTGAAAATGATAGTTTAATCTTTGGCAATCAGGCAAACTGTAATTTTGCAGCACCGATTTTCCCTGAATATTCAATCAACTGGATTATTGATGAATTGGATGAATTCCACCAACGAAGTGGTGATGTATTTCAAATTTCAGAAAAAGTAAAAAAAGATTTGTCAGGTATTGCGTCTTACTGGCGGAATAATACCCATCAGGATGAGGTATTTAGAAATACACCTGAAACTATTGTTTTATCAGAAAAACAGGGCGTACTTCATCGAGGCGGTATATCAATGTCCGGTGATGGACATATTGTGCCAAAGCATGAATTAATTCTAGAAAAAGGGTTTAGAGCTATTATACGGGATGCACAGCAAAAGCTGAATGAAACCATTGATCATGAAGCGCAGATCTTTTATCAATCCGTTATTATCACTCTAGAAGGCGCGTTAGTTTACATTAAACGATTTTCTCAACTTGCCTATCAGATGGCTGAAGGCGAAAAAGACGAAAAACGTAAAGCGGAACTATGGAAGATTGGAAAAATGTGCGAAACTTTAATGGAGCGCCCTGTACAGAACTTCTATGAGGGCTGTGAAGTTTGCTACCTGGTACATGTTCTCCAAATGCTTGAAAGCAATGGTCATTCTTTCTGCTATGGAAGATTTGATCAATATATGATTGATTTATATCATAGCGATATTCAAAATGGTATTTTAACCAAAGAAAAAGCTTTAGAAATCATCACGCATATGTTTCTGATGAATAGTAGTCATAATAAAGTAAGGCCATATGGTCATACCAAATTTTCTCAAGGGTATCCTCTTTATTCCAATCTTATGATCGGTGGGAGAAAGCCAGATGGAGCAGATGGAAGCAATGAATTGTCTTATCTTTGTATAGAAGCAATGAATCTTACGTCAATGGCTGAGCCTAATTTTTCTATGCGGTATAATCAAGATACTCCTGCTGATTTATTAAAATTAGCAGCAAAACTAATTCGTACTGGTTGTGGAATGCCCTCTATGTTTAATGATGAGGTAGCTGTGCGAGGTCTAATGGATTTAGGGATTCCTAAAGAAGATGCATTGGACTATTGCGCAATAGGTTGCGTTGAAACTGGAGTTCCGGGAAAATATGGACATCGAGCAACAGGTATGACATATGTAAACTGGGGTAAAGTGCTGGAGCTTGTTTTAAATAACGGAAAAGATCCAAATTCAGGGATTCAGCTTATCAGTCTTAATGGAAGAACCGATCGTGAGATTAATTATGAATCATATGATGAAGTTTGGGATGCCTGGGAAAAATTGCTCAAATATTATTCGGATCTGGCTGTGGAATGTGATGCAATTTGTGATCGTTCTTTGGCAAAATATGATGCCTCTCCTTTTGCATCCTGCTTTATTGATAATTGTATGGAATTAGGTAAAACTCTCAAAAATGGTGGATGTAAGTATGATGTAATTTCTCAATCGAATATAGGACCTTGTGTAGTGGGAAATTCTCTTGCCGCTATTAAAAAATTAATTTTTGATGAGCAAAAGATTACCTGGGAGCAATTGCTGTCTGCTATAAATAATAATTGGCAAGGTAGAGAAGCGTCATATATCCATAAATTAGTTAAAAATGCGCCTAAATTCGGAAATGATGATGATTATGTAGACTACATTGTGAAAGATGTTTTTGATTCCTATTTGAAACTCTTACCAGCTTATAAAACAGAACGTACGGGAAAAGGACCTGAAATAAGCTGTTATACGATGTCTACGAGCAATATCACGTCGTATGTCCCCAATGGATTGGATGTTGGATCAACTCCAGATGGGCGAACCGCAAAAAGCCCATTAAATGAAGGATGTTCACCTACACAGGGAACAGATATGCGTGGACCGACAGCTGTAATTAATTCTGTAGCGAAATTACCCAATTCTAAAGTTGCTGCTGGGCAATTGTTAAATATGAGATTTTCTCCAGGCTCTTTAGCTGGAGATGAGAACTTAAATAAATTTGTAAATTTTCTTCAGGCGTGTATTTTAAAAGGAATTTACCATAACCAATTTAATGTCGTTGATTCCAAAACTCTTTTAGATGCGAAAGAGCACCCGGAAAACTATACTGATTTAATTGTAAGAGTCGCTGGATATTGCGCGCAGTTTGTTGCCTTAATGCCTGAAGCACAAAATGCAATTATTGCCCGTACAGAAAACGAGTGGTGTATGTGATGAGTGATGAAAAAAAAGGATATATTTCAACAATACAGCTTTATTCAACGAAGGATGGACCAGGAATACGTAGTACAGTATTTTTTATGGGATGCAATTTGAAATGCAAATGGTGTTCAAATCCAGAGTTGCTCACTCCAGACGTAAAATATATGCATTTTGAACATAAATGCATACATTGTGGCGCTTGTGTTGAAATTGCATCTAATCATTCCATAACATTTGCTGAAAAGGGATGCCGAATTGATCGTCAAATGTGCAGCAATTTAGCAGAATGCGCTGAGATCTGTCCGCAGAACGCATATGAAAAGATTGGTTTTGAGATATCATCAGAGGAATTGGTACACAAACTAATGCGTGATAAAGAGTTTTATAGCGTTTCTAATGGTGGAGTGACGTTTTCTGGCGGCGATTCAATCTTACAGGGTGATTTTATTGTTGATGTTGCCCAACGTCTCCATGCACAAGGCATTCATATTGCACTCGATACAGCAGGGAATCTTTGTTGGGAAAAAATGAAGGTTATTGTAGAACATGTGGATATGGTGCTATATGATATTAAAGCATATGCAGGAGAAATTCACAAAATTTGCACAGCCGTTGATAATACATTGATTTTAAGTAATATAAAGCACATTTCTAAAATGAATAAAGATATTATTATCAGAATGATCATTGTACCAGGATTTAATGATGATATGGATGATGTCTATCAACGCATAGTATTTATTAAAAGTTTGGGACCAAGCGTGAAAAGAGTGGATATTTTAGAATACCATAATCTTGGAAGCGGCAAGTATGCAAGATTAGGGATAGAAAATCCGATACAGCAAATTATTTGTAATAATTACTCATTATTAGAAAAAGTAAAAAAAATGGCATGTGAACTCGGCTTGAATGCAGCGATTCTTCAATAACTAGATAGAATGAAAAGAACACCGCATAGATTGTCTGATCTTTAGCGATGTTCATTTAGCAGAGTAGTATAACAGCCCGAAACTTGTTAGTGTAAAGAAAAACCCATAGAGCTTTAAAGCTCTATGGAAATAGAATAGAAGTTTTTTATAAAGTAGATTTCATTCAGATGGAATTTTAACTCCAACTGAATCTTAGTTGCACTTATCCTTAGGACTAAATCACTCTAAGACTCCCACTTTCTAGAAGATGGGAGTCTTAGAGCGGTTTAGTCAGATAAGAAATCACTCATAATTTTTTGACCATAAGTTTTTTGCCAGTCTTCCGTGAACGTATTAACACTCCAATCTGTCAGCGGGTGGGAGAATAATTTACTAAAGACATCTTCATTGACCGTCACTGCCTGGGCTCCAGCTAAGCAAATTTTTTGAATTTGCTCCGTATTTTTAAAGCTTGCTGCCAGAACTTGGGTCTGGAAATGATACGTTTGAAAGATGGTAACAATATCGGCTACTACGTTTACTCCGTTGCCAGAAATGTTATCAATTCGATTTACATAAGGAGCAACATAACTGGCTCCTGCTTTAGCCGCCATTAATGCCTGCTGGGGGGTGAACACTGCTGTAGCGGTGACTTTAATGTTTCGTTCCGTAAGGTATTTTATTGCTTTGTAGCCTTCAGGAATAACGGGAATTTTTACATAAATATTTCCTCGAAAAGTATTATGTAAGAACTCTGCCTCTTCGATAATTTTTTCGGCATCTTGATTGATGACTTGTGCATGCAATGTTTTTTCATCACTTAAAATAGAACGAATTTCTTGTAAAACATCTACATAGTCTATCTTTTGTTTCGCTAAAATACTGGGGTTAGTTGTAACACCATCAATGACATAGGTGTCATTGGCCTTTCTTATAAAATCAATATCGGCAGTATCCAGTAAGATTTTCATTAGCTATACCTCCTGAAATATAATATAAAATACTAACGAGGAGCTTTTGATGCTCCTCGCTAGAAACGTTATAACACTATAAAGATACTAGCCTCTATATTTCTTGTCAATATCAGCTACCAAATTAATTTTGGGCGTTGAAGATCCAGGCGTGAATTCAGAAGCAAGCCAGGTTTTGGTGATTACTTTAGCTAATTCAGGGCCGATAACTCTGGCGCCCATTGTAATAATTTGAGCATTGTTGCTCTTAATGGATCTTTCAGCAGAAAAAGTATCATGACATAAGGCTGCAAAAATACCAGGGACTTTATTAGCAGTAATGCACATGCCGATACCAGTTCCACATAGCAGCATGCCTCTAGCAGATTCACCCTTTTTAACGCTTTCAGCAACTGTTTCAGCAATATTAGGATAAAAGGTTGAATCATCTGCAGAAGGAATTCCGAAATCTATTACTTCATGTCCTAGCTCTTCCATATATTTTTTAAGGATATTTTTTAATTCAAAAGCGGCGTTATCACAGCCAATTGCAATTTTCATTTGTTTTTCACCTCATAAATTATTTCTTATTATTCAAACTGTTGTTAAGAAAGCTGCCTCCTTTCATTGAAATTCTTGACTTTATTTATGAAAGTGATCTAAATCATTAGGTGTATATCACTTTGTTTTTTCCTTTGGAAAAGGTATTCAGTTCTTTTTGAAAAGAGGAAGGTATCTAGCGGAATATTTTACTCTAATGGATTATAAGATTTTCTTTTTCTTTCTATTACTTATTATTTGTTTGCTTTTGAGTTCATTATATGAAAAAAAGAAACAATCGTCAATAGGTATTGATTATATTTTATATTGAAAAATAAAATAATCTTTATTAAAAATAGTAAAAATGAGTAAAAAGTAGAAAAAAAAGAAACAAAAAGAAAATGAAAAGTTGTATAATTGAAGAAGATATATGATTATTACAATGGGTAAATGCAATGAGTTGAAAACGGTGAAAAGAAAAATCAAGGATGGGAGATGTCTAGTATGATGAAAGCAGCAGTATTTTATGGTCCGCAAAATGTAAAATTTGAGAGTCGAGAAGTACCTAATATCGACAAAGGCGATATTCTTATCCGAGTAAAATATTGTGCAATTTGCGGTACTGATGTAAGGATTTATAACTTTGGCCAGGCAAATGTAACTCCTCCAAGGATTACAGGTCACGAGCTGACCGGGATCATAGAAAATATCGGGAGTGAAGTGGAAGATTATCAGGTTGGGGATAAGGTGTTAGTAGTTCCTCAAATGACTTGTGGGAAATGTCATTACTGTTTGCAAGGCAAAAGCAATCTTTGTGAAGAAGTATTATTGTTTGGCTATTCTCTGGATGGTGGCTTTGCTGAATATATAAAAATACCTGCTCAAGCTGTAAATCGAGGCAATGTGATAAAGCTGGATGATACTGCAGATCTAGTGGATGCTACTCTTACAGAACCTTTATCTTGTGTTATTAATGGTCAAGAGCATTTGCAGATTGGCATTGGTGATGAAGTTTTGGTCATTGGGGCAGGAGCAATTGGTGCTATGCATGTAGCCTTGGCTAAAGCAAAGGGGGCAGCAAAAATTATTCTTGCAGATGTAGCACAGGATCGGCTGGAACTTGCGGGAAAATGTGGAGCTGATTATCTTATTAATTCAAAAAGTGTAGATCTTATGCAAAAAGTAATGTCTCTTACCAATGGTAAGGGGGTCGATGTGGCAATTACTGCTTGCTCAGTTCCTATTGCCCAGTCACAAGGACTGCAAGTTCTTAAAAAAGGCGGAAGACTTAGCTTATTTGCAGGTTTGCCTAAAGATCATGCTATAAATCCTTTAGATATGAATCTTGTCCATTATAGAGAAATATCTGTTTATGGAGCCTATGCTTCAACCATACCTCAGCATATGATAGCCTATCAGTTATTGGCTAAGAAAATTGTAGATGGGAAGAAAATCATTACGAATGTCTTGCCAATGGAACGGCTGGTTGAGGGATTCGGTATGGTGAAAAAAGGCGAAGGGTTAAAAATTGTCGTAAAAGTATAAAGAAAATCACTGTTTGCTTGATGAAGAGCAAACAGTGATTTTCTTATAAGCATAGAAATTATAAGTTTTTAGGTGCGAAAAAGGTGAGATATTATGAACCACAAAGGCACAATGCCGCTAACACGGCACGCTAAGAAGTGCACGAAAAAATAAATAAAAACCCTTTGCGTCCTTTGCGTCTTTGTGGTTCCTTTTCGCTTTATCGGTTTTTTAAAGGACGCGTAGCGTTTTTCTTATTCATTGACCTTCCTAGCCAATTAGAACATTGATATTCATATTTCGTAATTGTGCAATTATTTCTGCTGGTGCACTGTCGTCGGTGATAAGGGTATCCATTTGATCAGTAGCAGCAAAAGAAGCCAGAGAAGAAGTGTCGAATTTACTGGAATCCATGAGAGTAACCAATTTGGCTGAAGACTCAACCATCCGTTTTTTCAGATCTACCTCATATACATTGAAATCCATCAGCCCGTCTTTTATCGTAAAACCGCTGGCTGAAGTGAACATGATATCAATTTTAAGTTGATTTAAGATGTTGGTTCCTAATGTTCCCTCAAGAGCTGTTGAGCCAACTCGGATGACTCCACCAAGCAGAATCACTGTTATTAAAGGATTATCTCTCAATTCGAGAGCTGTATAGATGCCATTCGTAATTACTGTTAAACGTACTGGCATAGTTTTTAATAGTTTAGCAAATTCACGTATGGTAGAGCTTCCATCTAAAAGAATGCATTGACCATTAGTAACCAATTCAGCTGCTTTTTTGGCAATGGCGGATTTTTGATTCGGATTCTTTTGCTCTCGTACCGAAAAAAAGTTTTCTGGATCAACTTGTTCGGAGATAATAGCACCACCGTGAAATCTCTTAATAAGACCTTCTTCTTCCATCGTTTTCAGGTCATTGCGCAGAGTGACCTCTGTAACACCCGAAAATGATGACAGTTCTTTCACTGTAGCTTTTCCATGGCTACTGAGAAATTCGAGAATTTTTTTTCTTCTTTCAATTAAAAACATAGTTTCTCCTTGTTGATCGCTTATCACGTTTTTACTCTATAAGCAAAGTATATAAAATATAGTATGGCAAATGATTACGGCTAAGTAAATTCCCTAAAAGTTGTATATTTACAATTACAGTTATCATAGCAAAAACTAAGAAAACAATCAATACTAGATTCATTAAAAGAAAAAATAATAAACAATAAAAAGAAAAAGCAAGAAAAAAGATAGTAAAAATAAGATAAAAAATAATAAAATGGTTGACAAAGTAAAGTCTAGTGATAAAATGTAAGTAAGAACTTGCATTATTAAATATATTGTGGTTCACGATATTTAAGAATGCTGTACAATATCATTATAATGTGTATCTTAACTCAAATTGGAAAAAAATATGTAAAAGGGGAGATTTTGATGAAAATATTTATTGATACTGCAAATGTTAGTGACATTGCTAAAGCAAATGATCTGGGAGTTATTCGCGGAGTTACTACCAATCCTTCCTTGATAGCTAAAGAAGGACGTAATTTTCAAGAGGTTGTGCAAGAGATATGCGCGATCGTTGACGGTCCTATTAGTGCTGAGGTTATTAGCCTGGAAGCAGACAAAATGGTGGAAGAAGCATTGCCTTTAGCTGCATTAAACCCTAATATTGTTATTAAAATTCCTATGACAATTGAAGGATTGAAAGCTGTTAAGGTATTGGCAGCAAAAGGTATTAAAACAAATGTTACGTTGATCTTCTCTTCCAATCAAGCTTTGCTAGCTGCATCTGCAGGTGCCAGCTACGTAAGTCCTTTTATCGGACGCTTAGAAGATATTAATGAAGATGGTTTAAAAGTGGTTGAAGAAATTGCTACTATTTTTAAAATCTATGGTTTTAAGACGGAAATTATTGCTGCGAGCATTCGTACCGTCCGCCATGCTACACAAGCAGCCTTAGCAGGTGCTCATATTGGTACTATGCCTTATAGTGTAATTGAACAGATGGCTAAGCATCCTTTAACCGATGCCGGTATCAGCAAATTCTTAGCAGATTGGGAAAAAGTTAAAAATAAATAAATATTAAAAGTTGAAAGGTGAAATACGGCCTTAATTGGCCGTGTCTCATCTAATGACAATCAGGAGGTATCACAAATAGAGTGAATATTGAATTAATTAATAGTTTGACTGAGACAACATTGAATATACGTAAAAATATTATTCGTATGATTACACAAGCACAATCCGGTCATCCGGGTGGTTCCCTGTCGGCAGTTGAAATTCTGACCTATCTATATTTTCAAGAAATGAATATTGATCCTTCAAATAGTAAAAACCCTAAGCGGGATCGATTTGTTTTAAGTAAAGGACATGCCGCACCCGTATTATATGCTGCGTTATCAGAAAGAGGGTTCTTTTCTGCGGATGAATTATTAACATTGCGTAAGATAAATAGTCGATTGCAGGGACATCCTGATATGAAAGGAATTCCTGGCGTGGATATGTCTACAGGATCTTTGGGACAAGGATTGAGTGCTGCAGCTGGAATGGCTTTAGCTGGTAAAATCGATGGCAGCGATTATCGCGTTTTTGCATTGTTGGGCGACGGCGAACTAGAAGAAGGACAAATATGGGAAGCAGCAATGTTTGCATCTCATTATAAATTGAATAATCTTACCATTTTTATTGATTTTAATGGCCTTCAAATTGACGGTTTGATTTCTGAAGTGTTATCACCTCTGCCTATTCCAGAAAAATGGCGTGCTTTTGGCTGGAATGTTCTTGAGATCGATGGTCATGATCTCGAAGAAATCCATTGTGCTGTTCAAAGTGCCAAAGAAGTTCTTGATAAGCCGACTGCAATTATTGCTACTACCATTAAGGGAAAATGTATCAGAAAGATGGAGAATGCAGCAGAATGGCATGGGAAAGCTCCATCCATTAGCGAATGCGAAGAATTTTTATTTGAGTTGTCAAGGGGAGGGCTGTAGAAATGGCAAAAGCTACACGAGAGGCCTATGGTGAGGCATTAGAAAAAATGGGTGGCCTTTGCTCTAATATTGTAGTGTTGGATGCGGATTTATCCAAATCAACGAAAACCTGCGTATTTGCTAAAAGTTACCCTGAACGATTTTTTAATGTTGGTATTGCAGAACAGAATTTAGCGGGAGTTGCTGCAGGTTTGGCAGCAGCGGGAAAAATTCCTTTCATCTCTACATTTGCTATGTTTGCAAGTGGACGTGCTTACGAACAAATACGGAATTCGATTTGCTACCCGAAACTAAATGTGAAAATTGCCGCCACTCATGCTGGTTTGACAGTGGGGGAGGATGGGGCTTCTCATCAGTCGATTGAAGATATCTCTTTAATGCGCAGTATTCCTAATATGACGGTGTTAGTACCGGCTGATGGGACTGAAACCTGCCAAGCAATACAATTCGCTGCTGAGTATGATGGACCTGTTTATATTCGTTTAGGACGTATGGCAGTACCTGATTTATTTACAGAAGAATATAGGTTTGAGCATGGCAAAGCTGTTTGCTTAGTGGAAGGAACGGATGCAACCATTGTTGCAACAGGAATAATGGTTCATATTGCTAAAGAGGCTGCTGAAAAATTACAAGCAGAAGGTTTCAGTGTTAGAGTACTGAATATTCATACAATAAAACCAATTGATAAAGACGCGATTGTAAAAGCAGCAGAGCAAACAGGTGCTATTGTTACTTGTGAAGAACACAGCATTATTGGGGGGCTCTCCAGTGCAGTAGCAGAAGTGCTGGTGGAGAAGTTTCCTGTACCGATGGAACGTGTTGGAGTACGTGATACCTTCGGTGAATCAGGTATTCCAAAAGAGCTTTTGAAAAAGTACGGGCTTACTGTGGATGATGTGGTATTAGCTGTTAAGAAAGTCATTGCTAGAAAAGCATAGATTTACGATCCTATGAAAAGAAGGGGGAATTGTAATGGAACTCACTTTACAAATTAAAAATAAGGCAGGGCTGCACGCAAGACCAGCAGCTATTTTTGCTCAAAAATGTTCTACCTTTAAATCCAGTATTACGATAATAAAAGAGAATAAGCAGGCTAATGGAAAAAGTCTAATTAATCTTATGGGATTAAGTGTAAAAAAAGGAGATACAATCACAGTGAAAATTGATGGGCCCGATGCTGCTGAAGCAGGCGCTGCTTTGAAGAAAATTGTGGATGATAAGTTTGGCGAAGAGTAATAACATAGCTAAAGGAGAAGAACCTGCAGCTTCTTCAGGAATTATTATGAGTCAAAAAGCAAAAGAAAAAAACCGCTTTTTAGCGGCACAGCAGGCAGTGGAAGCAGAGATTACCAGCTTGCAGCAGTTAAATGAAAAAGATAAAGAAGGGCAGGCTGAAGTTTTAGCTGTTCATAAGGAATTAGTGAGTGCTCGATCCTTTAGTGATTCTGTTATGACTTTCATCAATAAGAATCATGCCAGTGCAGAAGCAGCAGTGGAATATACTGTGAATGAAATTGTTTCGATGCTAGTTCTTCTCGAGAATGATTATATGCGGCAGCGAGCAGTAAATATTAAGGAAATTGGCAATCGTTTAATGCGCCAGTTGCAGATGACAAGGAGCTAAATTACCTTGAATCCCATTCGTAATTTAGTATCGTTAATCATCTTATAGTAAAATAGCTAGAAACCTTATTGAAAAGGTTTCTAGCTATTTTTTTATATATCTTTTATGATGTTAAAGGGGAAAGTGCCGAATTTTAACGGTACATTGCTGCTAAATTTGCATTGCCTGTTCCACGTACACCAGTAATATTCCAATCACCGTCTTGGCTTCTCACAAGATCCATTTTAAAGCGTTGATTGGTATCTTGTTTTACCACTTGGACTGTGGCCCGATTGCCTGATTGGGAAAGAAGGGAAAAAGAATCACGGCTTGCGTCAAATCCGTATCTGGCTGCAGAATCTTTAGCAACGGTTATAGGGCTGGTTTGGTAATTGCCGTATTCATAATAGTCATTATAGCGATTGTTATCACTGCTATAATAGATTTGACCATCTTTGTACAATGCCCGGTTGTCATTAGAGCTGGGCCAGCTATGATTGTGTCTATGCCAGCCATTTCTATTATTATACCGGGTGTCATATTTACCGTCTCTGTTGTGATATCTAGTATCATATTTACTACCATCGCCATCATAGCGGGTGTCATAGCTAGCACTGGTATTATGTCTGGGAGCGTAGGTGGCATCATTGCTTGCTCTAGTAACATTTTTGTTATTACTGCCATTATACCGAGTATCATAGCTGGAGCCGTTGTTCTGCCTCGTGTTATAGTGGGAACTATCATTATATCTGGTATCATAGCTGGCACTTGCTTTGGTTTGCTCTATTTTTATAGGATGAATATTAGGATTTTCAGAAGCATAAGTGGTAGCAGGAAGAGCAGTACCAGCAGCACCTGCCATGATAGCAGCACCTGCTAAAGCAGCAGCGTATTTTTTATATTTTCCACGGGGCGTTTTTCGTCTTGATAATTTTCTTTCCATACGTATCCTCCTCCTTTGATTTTATTTTTAGTCTTCCAAAAAGTCATCGTCAAAATTCATGGAAAATTAAACAAGAAAAAAGTGTTTAATGATGGTACATGTTATAACAGAATAAATGAAGTATTAATAAAAAATGCTAAAATTAGGAAACGTAGAGTCTGTTTGTCAATGTATATAAAAAGCCTTCCGGCGTTACCGCTGGAAGGCTTTTTATATACATTGTCCTTAGGTTCGTGCATGGAGGGGTGGAGTTATCTGCAGGCATGTTTCATGATTGAAGTCTGCTATTTCAATTTGGATCGTAGTGTGGTTAATTTGAAACTGGTCGCGAATGATGCTGATTGCCTCCTGCAGGATGGTTTGGGCGTCTTGGCTCCCTTCAATTAACAGATGGCAGCTTAGTGAGTCGAGACCGGAGGTGATTGTCCAGATGTGCAGGTCGTGGACATTACGAACGCCATCGATACGTTGCAGAGATTCTCTTACTTCCATCCAGTTGATTGTAGGAGGCGTTCCTTCGAGCAGAATGTTCACCGATTCATTGATCACACCCCACGCGCTTCGTAGAATTAACAGTGCAACAATGACGCTGATGATGGGATCAGCCGTATACCAGGAGAAGAAATACATCAATAGCCCTGCGATTATGGCCCCGACAGAGCCGAGGGCATCGCCAAGAATATGAAGATATGCACTGCGGAGATTAATGCTCTTGTCCATGTTTCCCTTTTTCGTCAATACGAAGGCACTTAATAAGTTGGCAAGCAAGCCGATCGCAGCAATGGCGATCATGTAGATACTATTGACTGACGGCGGTGCGAAAAAGCGTCCGTAGGCTTCCCAAACAATCAAGCCGGCAATAATAAATAAAGTCAATCCATTGAAAAAAGCAGCCAGTATTTCAAAACGGTAAAATCCATAGGTTTTTTGGGGTGACGGCGGTTTGAGTGCCAAAACAGTTGCAAACAGACTTAATCCCAGCGAGGTGGTGTCACTGAGCATGTGTCCGGCATCAGAGAGCAAAGCAAGACTATTTGTAAACAATCCCCCCAGAAATTCAAGAACCATGATACCTGCGGTGATGATCAGTGATATTGTGAGTGCGGTGCGGTTGTTTTTTCCATGAAGAGGTCCTTCATGGCTATGACCATGATGATGCCCCATATGATGCCTCCTTGTACGTTATTCACTGCTTTTATTTCCTGGTTTTCGTCGGACGATAAGGAAATCCTTCTGTTTACATTATATCACAAAGTAAGGTGACGCTTTAAAAATAGCATTTAGAGAGTTCACTAAACTGTGTGATGAGTAAGGTCGTATTAAGACACTTTACTGTAAAAAAAGAGAGTGCTTTTCACACGCTCTGACGATTTTACTGAGTTGAAGGAAAAGATGTAATAGAATATCAATGAAGGTAATAAAAATAAATATTCCTTTCTTGTAAAGGTAATCTAATTGGTCACTTATGAATATTCTAGCAGACACTCATTTAGCAGATATTAATATAAATAACCCATCTGACTGAAGTAACTCAGAAAGATGAGTATTGCCGTCAATATTTATTATTGGCATTTTCCTTTGCTATATAAGTTATTATTACCTATGATGGAGTAATTATCCTTGGTTCAGAAATGTCAAGAAAATTAGAAGTGGAGTGTTTTTATGTAATCAATATTACACATTCTATAATTGGTTCTCCTGACCCCAAAAGCACATTACATCCAATATGGGAATAAGGGATTGCCCTCTTTTAGATAAATAATATTCAACCTTAGGTGGAACTTGAGGGTATTCTTTGCGAATTACGGAAACATCAAAGGGCATTTAAGCTTAGCGAACGCAAGGGAATTGGGTAGCAGCATCCAATAAGGTAGAATAACTTCTTGAAGCATCTTTAAAACTTAAGCAACTGTGGAAAAATTCCCGGCTACTCGATCGTAGCTTCATATTAGTGGGTTGCTGTCAAGGATGAACAGCTTGAGACGCTTATTTGGAGCGAAATTGTATGCCAGCAAAGGCTGAGATGAAATAAAAAAATAACAAAATATGGAATATATGATACTCTATAAATAAGCTAAGCGTTTAATTAATTTTCACAGGGAGTTATGCTATCTGGTTATTGTGCATGGTTTCTATGGCTTAATTCTGGTGGATGATCCAGATATTGCGATGAAGCTATTGAACGTATTATGCTGCAGCCCTACGAAGCTAGGGCATATTTGCTGGCAGGCAAATGAATGGGATAAAAGGGGGAGAGTCATGTTGCAGGGAAAAACGGAAAAACAAAAAATGATTGACGGCGAAATGTATAGTGCCTGGGATCCGGAACTGATTGCAGACAGGAGAAACGCCAGGCAGCTAACACGTTTGATTAATAACACCTTGGAAACCGAGTCGGAGAAAAGGGGCGACCTGTTAAAGCAGCTGTTTGGATCAACCGGGGCAGAACTATTTGTTGAGCCTGATTTTCGCTGTGATTACGGGTACAACATTCATGTGGGAGAAAACTTTTATGCCAATTTTAACTGTGTCATCCTGGATGTATGTGAAGTATGCATTGGTGACAACTGTTTTATGGCACCCGGTGTACATATTTACACCGCAACGCATCCGCTTGATCCTTATGAGAGAAATTCTGGCGTGGAATATGGTAAACCGGTGACCATCGGGAACAATGTCTGGCTTGGCGGTGGTTCGATTATAAATCCCGGTGTTACAATTGGGAATAATGTCGTAATAGCCTCCGGTACGGTGGTTACCAAAAATATTCCGGACAATGTGGTCGCAGGCGGAAATCCGGTCCGGATAATAAAACCTGTAATAGTATAAAGATTAGAAAATCTTTTCAAGTGCTTCATCCCTAAAACTTATACATTTTCATACTACAAAACAATCAACTCTATCATCACATTGGCAGAGGTTCATTCTATTTCATTTATCAGGAGAATGTAATAAAAAATAAGGGGAAATCCTCTGTCTTATGGATTGCGTTTCTCTTAGGAGCGCTGGCTTCTTTTGGACCTTTATCCATTGATATGTATTTGCCTGCATTGCCGAATCTGGTCACTGAGCTAAATTCCAGTACCTCTTTAGCGCAGTTGAGTTTGACGTCGTGTCTGCTGGGGATTGCCTTGGGGCAATTATTTGTGGGACCTTTTAGCGATCCTTACCTTTCGTCAATTAATAAAAAATCGAACTTTTATGGGATATGCACTAGGACAAGGTTTTGTAATGGCTGGCATGTTTGCTTATATCTCTGGTTCTCCTTTTATCCTGCAAAACATTTTTGGTGTTTCACCCCAGATGTTTAGCTTGCTCTTTGGAATTAACAGCATTGGCATCATTATTGCCGGACAAATTAGAGGACGACTTGCAGGGCGAATTCCTGAGAAGAAACTTTTGGTTGCTGGGCTGACGCTTTCTTTTGCAGGAGGGGGATTGCTGCTGCTTATGATCCTAATTGGGGGAGGACTTTACTCTATATTACTGCCATTATTTGTGGTGGTTTCCAGCGTTGGGATTGTTGGTACCAGTAGTTTTTCCTTGGCCATGCAGGATCAAGCAAAGCGGCAGGCAGTGCATCAGCTCTTATTGGAGTTTTGTCTTTTGTCTTTGGAGGGCTGATGGCACCTCTTGTTGGCATCGTATTTCTTTTTAGTCAGACGGGAATAGTCTAGTTAAGATTTCGTTTAAGCCTTGTTATATATTTCTTTCATTATATTTTAGCTGGAAATATAGAGGAAATATTGATATACTAATGTATTAGTATATCAATGAAGATAATTTGGAGGAACACTATGGAAGTAAGTATAATTGAAAAAAATCCTCGTGAATCTACGCGAGAATATGTATATCGATTTTTAAAATTTAATATAATGGAACTAAAACTTATTCCAGGAAGTGCTTTATCGGAAAAAGACATAGCGCAGTTATTAAATGTAAGCCGAACTCCAGTTCGGGAAGCATTTATCCAATTATCTCAGGAATATTTGCTCGATATTTTACCACAGAAAGGAACATATGTATCCCTTATTGATATTGAGAATGTTGAGGAATCCAAGTTTTTGCGCGAAACGGTTGAGAAAGCAGTTATGGCTATGGCTTGTGTTGATTTTCCAAGTGATAAGCTTTTTGAACTTCAATCCAATATTGCTTTGCAAGAATTATGCTTTAAGGAAAAAAACTATTTGCGGTTTTATGAACTAGATGAAGAAATGCATAAAATTATCTTTGTAGGCTGCAAGAAGGCACGGATTTGGTCCATGATTCAGCAGATGAATACACATTATAATCGAGTCAGAATGTTAAATATGGCTGGTGGGTATGATGTATCGCCCGTCTTAAAGCAACATAAGGAACTGATTCTAGCGATTAAAGAAAAAGATGTAGATTTGGGAATGCGGACGATTGACCGCCACTTGAATAAAGTGAAATTTGATATTCAGGATTTATATAGAGATTATGCTGATTATTTTAAACAAAAGCAATCGACATTGCTATAAATTTAGTTTTGATAGAGGAATTCACATTCTGTAATTTTATAAGTATTGCACAACATAGCTGCTTAAAAGGATTTTTGCCTTTTAGGCAGCTATATTTAATTGCAATAATGTTCTAAAAAAAACTTAAAAATCAGATTTTATTAAAAGATACTGTTAAATGGTATTTACACTAGTATGGTAGTATGATAATATCTGATTAACAAGCAGATATCATTAATGAATTCGTTACTTGGTGAATTTATCATTAATATCATTGCAGATGCAGTTAATGAAATCAGTTTGCTATTTCAATTTCAAAGGGGGTCCGAATGTAAATGATTATGTCATTTCGTTGGTACGGCAAAGAAAATGATTCCATATCCTTACAGAATATCCGTCAAATTCCTGGGATGAAAGGAGTAGTAGGAGCATTATTTGATGTTCCTGTTGGTGAAATTTGGCCATTAGATAAAATCCTTGCATTGAAGAAGGAGATCGAAGATCAGGGATTATTATTGGAAACGATCGAAAGTGTTAATATTCATGAAGATATTAAGTTGGGGCTTTCATCACGAGATCAGTATATTGAAAATTACATCACTTCGTTAAAGCACCTTGGTCAGGCTGGAGTGAAGGTTGTCTGCTATAATTTTATGCCAGTATTTGACTGGACACGAACCGATTTGGCTAAAGTACTTTCAGATGGTTCAACTGCTTTAGACTTTGATGTTAGATTAATTCAAGGCAAAGATCCGCAAAAATTGGTGGAAGAAATGCAGGCAAATTCCAATGGGTTCGAGCTCCCAGGCTGGGAAGAATGGCGCTTAAAAGAGTTAAAACATCTTTTTGATTTATATAAAGATATTGATGAAGAAAAACTGTTTGGTCATTTGCAGTACTTCTTGAAAGCGGTAGTACCTGCTGCAGAAGAATATGGTATCAAAATGGCAATCCATCCTGATGATCCCCCTTATTCCGTATTTGGTCTTCCTAGAATTGTAACCTCCAAGAAAAATCTAAAAAGGATTGTAGATATGGTTGATAGCACCAGCAATGGTTTGACTATATGCAGTGGTTCATTGGGAGCCAATCTAGAAAATAATATACCTGAAATTATCCGCTACTTCGGCGATCGGGTTGCTTTTGGACATGTGCGTAATGTACAAGTTCATGAGCCTGGGATCTTCAATGAGACGGCTCACAAAGCTGATGAAGGTTCCCTTGATATGTATGAAATTATGAAGGCATTCTATGATATTGGTTTTACCGGACCGATCCGTCCTGATCATGGTCGGATGATCTGGGATGAAAAAGGCAGACCGGGTTACGGCTTATATGATAGAGCCTTAGGGGCCAATTATTTGTGTGGTCTTTGGGATGCTATTGTGAGAGGCGCGAGTAAGTAATGAAAGTGAAAGGAGTTTTTTCATGTTAGTTCTAAACAAAGAAAGTATAAAAAATACCAGCCTATGGGAACAAGCGGGCATAGAAAATTTGAAATTTAATCATGAGAAAATGACCGCCTTGACAAAAGAAAATCCTACATGGGTACACTTCGGGGCTGGCAATATCTTTAGAGGATTTATTGCTATGCTGCAACAATCACTTCTGAATTCAGGAACAGTAGATTCAGGAATTGTTGTAGTGGAAACCTATGATAGTGAAATTATCGATGAAATATATACTCCTTATGATAATTTAGGTTTATTAGCTATTATGAATACCGATGGTAGTTTGGATAAAAAAATTATTGGCAGCATAGGCGAAAGTCTAGTGGGAGACCCCTCAAGAGCAAATGACTGGCAGAGAATACAAACCATCTTTTCGAAACCTTCGCTACAGTTAGCAAGTTTTACAATTACAGAAAAAGGTTATAGTTTAAAGAATGCGGCTGGAAATTATTCTGCCGATGTTCAGGAAGATATGAATAAGGGACCGGAAAATCCAAAAAGTGTTATGGCTAAAATTGCATCATTAGCTTACACACGTTATCAACACGGAGAGCTGCGAATTGCTTTTGTTAGTATGGATAACTGTTCCCATAATGGAGATAAACTTTATAGTGCTGTAGAAGCAATTTGTAGAAAATGGGTTGAGCTAGGTTTGGTTGAAGAGGGATTTTTGAACTATATAAATACTCCAGAAAAAGTATCTTTTCCCTGGAGTATGATCGATAAAATTACGCCTAGACCTGCCGAAAGCGTTAAAAACACATTGAATCAAAGTGGTTTTGGAAGTACAGATATTCTTTGTACAACAAAAAACACATTTATCGCTCCTTTTGTGAATGCTGAAAAGCCTCAGTACTTAGTAATAGAAGATAAGTTTCCCAATGGACGTATGCCACTAGAGCATGTAGGCGTGATCTTTACTGATAGACAGACCGTAGATAGAGTTGAGAAGATGAAGGTGTGTACCTGCCTAAATCCTCTGCATACTTCTCTTGCAGTTTTTGGTTGTTTGTTAGGGTATACGTTGATCGCCGACGAGATGAAAGATCCTATTTTAAAAAAATTGGTAGAAAAAATAGGCTATGAAGAAGGTATGCCGGTAGTTATAAATCCACAAATTGTGGATCCAAAAGCTTTTATTAAAGAAGTGATTGAAGTAAGGTTTCCTAATCCTTATATTCCCGATACTCCACAACGGATTGCATCCGACACATCACAAAAAGTAGCAATACGTTTTGGCGAGACAATCAAAGCGTACTCTGAAAGGGCCGATTTGGATCCAGCAAGCCTTACCTTTATTCCTTTGGTAATTGCCGGATGGTGCAGGTATTTGATGGGGCTTGATGACCAAGATAATGAAATGAGCTTAAGTTCTGATCCATTGTTATCTACCTTAACAGCCTATATTTCAGGAATAAAAATAGGGGATGTAGAATCTGTGGGAGATTCTTTGCAGCCGATACTTTCCAATGAAGAAATATTTGGTGTAAATCTTTATAGCGTTGGACTAGGAGAGAAGATTGAAGGCTATTTTAAAGAAATGATTTCTGGCTCAGGTGCTGTAAAAGCTACCTTACAAAAACATTTAAAGAATTAAAGAATTCCATATCATTATATAAGATGTATATAGCAGATAAACCCAGGAGCATCGGCTCAAATACGCTTCTGGGTTTATCTTATAGAGTATGTATCCTGTTTTCTTACTTGTGATCTAATAAGTTATCTTAGCTATTAATTCGTATGTAAGTATAAAGAGAAAAAACAAAATCTTTACACTTATCCAAACATATTAAATTTGCTGAATTATTATTAGGAGGGATTTAAAAATGTTTAAAAAGTATCGGTGGAACATTGTACTCATGTTATTTCTAGGTAATGCTCTAAACTATGTTGATAGAACAGCCATGTCAGTTGCCTTACCAATATTGAATAAACGATTTGAACTGACACCATTTGAATCAGGGTTGATTTTGAGTAGTTTTTTTGTAGGTTATGCCCTTTTTAATTTTGTAGGCGGTTATCTTTCAGATAAAGTGGGACCAAAGAAAGTTATGGGTTCGGCCATGGTTGTTTGGTCGCTTTTTTGTGGACTAACAGCAGGAGCATATAGTTTTGTTTCATTGCTTATCGTCCGACTTTTCTTTGGCTTTGGTGAAGGGCCAATTACCGCCACCACAAATAAGACTATGAACAATTGGATACCTGTCAAAGAAAGAGCGACTGCAGTTGGGATTTGTAATGGGGGGGCTCCCGTTGGCGGAGCGTTATCTGCTCCAATTGTCGCATTTGCCTCGTTGGCGTGGGGGTGGGAAGCAACCTTCATTATTTTAGGGACAATTGGTTTAATATGGGCATTAATATGGTGGAAGGTAAGTGCTGATAAACCAGAAGACCATCCTATGGTTTCTAACGAAGAAGCAGCAGAAATAAATGCTGGCAGGATCGAAATATCAAGTACTGAGCCAACGACTTCAACTCAAGTTAAGGTTTCACTGATATCGATTATTAAGCAAAAGAGGATATTTGCTTTGTTGTTAGGGATGTTTGGATATAATTATACACTATTCTTTTTTCTTACATGGTTTCCTACCTATCTAGTAGATGCAAGGCATCTGAGTATTAAAGAAATGGGTTTTGCGGCGATGATTCCATGGATAGCGGGAGCTATCGGTCAACTTCTTGGCAGTATTATTATTGACTATATCTACAGGAAGACAGGAAAATTGCTCTTTTCCAGAAAGGTAGTTTTAGTGACTTGTCTGATGCTAGCTGCGATATGTGTTGGCTTAACCGGTTTTGTTAATGACGTGGTGTCTGCAGTTTCTCTAATGACCGTAGGTATTTGCTTTTTATATTTACAGGCTACAACGTATTGGGCTATTATCCAAGATATTGTGCCAAGCGATAGAGTTGGCGGAACCAGTGGATTTATTCATGCAATGGCCAATGTTTCCGGAATTCTGGGACCATCAATAACGGGATGGCTGGTACAAACGACTGGTCAATATACATCTGCATTTGTGTTGGCAGCAAGTCTGGCAATGATAGGCGCATTAGCTGTTGCTTTCTTCGTAAATGGACCTAAAGTTCCTAAGAATCAGGAAGTAATTGTATAAAAATGAATGGTAGGTGATATACATGAATGGATTTATGGATGAAAATTATCTTTTGGAGACAGAAACTGCTAAAAAGTTATATTTTGAGTATGCAAAAGATATGCCTATTTTTGATTATCATTGCCATCTCCCTGTTCAAGAAATTGCAGATGACAAAAAGTTTGAGAATATAACACAGCTCTGGCTAAGTGGAGATCATTACAAATGGAGAGCATTAAGAGCTAACGGCATATCGGAAGAGTATATTACAGGTAATAAAAGTGATTATGAGAAGTTTCAGAAATGGGCTGAAACGGTTCCGTATACAGTTGGCAATCCTCTATTTCAGTGGACCTATTTTGAACTTAGACACTACTTTGGAATTCAGTATCATTTAACATTGGAAACTGCAGATGCAATCTGGGAAAAATGTAATGCGTTGCTTCAACAGGAAGAGTTTTCAGCAAGAAATCTTATCAGAAGATCGAATGTGAAAGCCCTTTGCACAACCGATGATCCAGTAGAATCCTTAGAATATCACGAGAAAATAAAGGCGGATCAAACATTTGACGTAATGGTTCTGCCAACCTTTAGACCTGATATGGCTTTAGAAGTTGGTCATGAAAATTTTCAGAAATGGATAAATAAGTTAGGGGATATTGCGGGTATTACCATTCATACATTTGAAGATTATCTTGAAGCGCTGAAACATAGAATACAGGATTTTCACAAAGTTGGCTGCCGTTTATCAGATCATGGTTTATCGGAGCATTTTTACATGGAATCCAATAAAGACGAAATATATGACATCTTTAATAAACGTTTTGATAATCAATCGATATCGCTAGAAGAACAAATCAAATTTCGTTCTGCAATCTTAATTTTCCTAGGCAAAGAATATGCACAGCATGGATGGGCTATGCAAATTCATATTGGTGCGATACGAAATACAAACACTAGAATGCTGCATTCGATTGGCATCAATACTGGTTTTGATACGATAGCAGACTTTAACTTTGCCAATGAATTAGCAAAGTTTTTAGATGCACTGGATGCTGTACAGTTACTTCCTAAAACGATCTTGTATGGTTTGAATCCTAGAGATAATTATATGCTGGCTGCGATGGCTGGGAATTTTCAAAGTGATATACCAGGGAAGGTTCAGTTTGGATCGGCATGGTGGTTTAATGACCATGAAGAGGGCATGATCGACCAAATGAAGGCTCTGTCAAGCATTGGATTATTTTCCCGGTTTGTTGGGATGCTAACCGATTCTAGAAGTTTTATTTCTTACACAAGGCATGAATATTTTAGACGAATTGTATGTAATCTTGTGGGCAACTGGGTAGAAAAAGGTAGTTATTATCAAGATTTTGATTTTTTAGGTAAAATGATAAAAGGGATATGTTTTAATAATATTAAAGATTACTTGAATGTTGAAGTAGAGTAAACCTCACCCTTAAACATTACAAATAAGTTTAATATCAAAAATCTGCTTATGCTTGTCTATAAATACACTCGACTTTATCGTATTAGGATAGAGATAAAAGCCTTCCGACGATTAACTTGGAAGGCTTTTATGATTGGAGAAGATGAGACCTATCAGGATAAAGTAGACTTTTAAAGCGTAGGGGAAGAAAACATACGAGGGTTTCGATTAGACAAACATTTGAAATGAGGTGCTGAAAAGCAGATGCCAGCAGTAATAACGATTGGTGAGAGCATGGCTCTAATGATTGCAGAGCAAAGTGGACCGTTAGAATTTGTAACAAGCTTTACTCGTAAAGTTGCGGGAGCAGAATCGAATGTAGCCATTGGTTTATCCCGTTTAGGTCATCAGGCTGGATGGATTAGTTCCATTGGTGATGATCCCTTTGGTACATATATACGGAATACCATTCGTGGTGAGGGCGTAGATACTTCACTTGTTACGATATCTCCAAGTTATCGAACAGGTATGATGATAAAAGAGCAAAGTGACATCGGTGATCCTAAAATTTATTATTATCGAGAGAAATCAGCTGCTAGTCATATGAATCCATCGGCATTAGTTGATAGTTATTTTGATAATGCAAAAATACTCCATATTACAGGTATCTTTCCCATGTTAAGTCTAGAATGCCAGGAAACAGTATTTGCCGCCATTGCTATTGCCAAGAAGAAAGGTTTACTTGTAGTCTTTGATCCTAACATACGCAAACAGCTTTGGAAGGGGGAGGAATCAAGGCGCATGTTATTAGAAATTGCACAGCAAGCCGATATTATACTGCCTGGAATCCAGGAAGCGGAGCTATTAGTAGGGAGCTTAGATTGGAAGGATATTTCAGCAGCTTTTCATTCCAAAGGAATTCGCTTTGTCATTATGAAAGACGGCGCAACGGGAGCCTATTACTCAATGACAGATGATGAGATTATTAGTGGGTATGAAAAGGGTTTCCAAGTCAAACGCGTTGTAGATACTGTTGGTGCTGGTGATGGTTTTGCAGTCGGTGTACTTTCCGGGATTCTTGAGGGATTGCCTCTAAATGAATCCGTTCGCCGCGGAAATGCAATTGGCTCCCTTGCAGTTATGGTAAAAGGGGATTCTGATGGTTATCCCACACGTAAAGAACTTGACGAATATCTTAGCAGGTAATTGTTAGATTCAAATGAAGATAGGCCATAAAAAAAATTATTGAGGAGAGAAATTGATATGATACCTAAACTTAATATCCTTAGAAGAATAACCCAGTCTGGAGTGGTGGCGGTTGTTCGTGCTGACAGTTCAGAACAGGCCTTACAAATAGCCGAAGCTTGCAGAAAAGGTGGAGTAAACGCTATTGAAATTACTTTTACCATTCCGGGTGCAAGTCAAGTGATAGAAGATTTGGCCAAGAACTACAAAAGGGATGAAATGATTGTTGGTGCGGGTACTGTCCTTGATCCGGAAACAGCAAGAATTGCGATCTTAGCAGGTCGCACTTAACTCCCACTTGTAGAAGGTGGGAGTCTTCATAGTAAATCGTATTCCGTCTATAAAAGACAGGATACAATTTTTTCTGTACATAATTGCAAAAAGAATGAATTTTTAAATTTAAGGCTTATCAAAGAGGTATGCTTTTTTATTCTTGTAAGTTATTTAGTATCTTCTGTGCAATCAGAATGGGACTTGATGAATTTGATAACACTTGACGAATGCATTGCGCGGTTTACTAAACACATTATTGGCCCGGCAGGATCATGCTTTGCAAGGAGGAGTATACTGTTCCTGACAGTAAAATAATAAGTTCTTGACTTATATTGCTGCTCACTGTGATGTACACCTGATGACAATGGAAACAATATACAACCACTGCTCCCGGGGTCATTACAGGGATGGGAGCAGTGGAGTAGAGCAAGATAAAATTAAAAGAACGGAGTTTACCTATCAGACAAAATTAGATGACCGGTTAAGTAAAAGGATGTTAAAAAAATGCCAATTACGATTTCTCTCAATTAAAAATTAGTAGGATTTTTCCCATTATATAATTAATTTATATATAACGCATTAAATATTCTTAAAAGCAATCGTCAGGAATAGGATATTACATCCCATTCCTGACAGACCAACAATATAGATGTTACTTTTAATGCGTCATATATAGCATATCATCTTTGAGGATTAGCAGGTTGCCCCACCATCTTTTTATCAACCACCTTCTGTGCTTCTTCTACAGCATTGGCTTTCATTTCATTAGCTTGTGCCACAGTAATACGTTTCTCTGCCAAGCCTTTATCGATTTGCTGATTCATATCTTTCACAACCAAGTCAACTACAGCCTGCCGAGATACATTATGGGCTGCCGCTATTTGCGCTAGTGATTTACCACTACTTTGTTCCTGTTCAAAGGTTTGCTCATCAATCTGTAGAAGTGTCAATATTTCTTGGGGAATTGGAGTCCCTATCGGTTGTCCATCAACCACTTTCTGTGCTTGTTCTACAGCATTGGCTTTCATTTCATTAGCTTGTACCACAGTAATACGTTTCTCTGCCAAACCCTTATCAATTTGCTGATTCATATCTTTCACAACCAAGTCAACTACAGCCTGCCGAGGCACATTATGGGCTGCCGCTATTTGTGCAAGTGATTTACCACTACTTTGTTCCTGTTTGAAGGTTTGCTCATCAATCTGTAGCAGTGTCAATATTTCTTGGGGAATCGGTCGGTCTTGCATAGACTTTTCATGATCCGTCTGCATATTTTGAATCCCTGCTGGTTTTTGATTGGCATGGACGATTGTAGATGTTCCTATTGTGAAACTTCCAGCTGCCAAACCAAGACCTAGGGTAAGGGCCAATACTGATTTCTTTTTCATTGTTAATCACCTATCCTTATGTTATTTACTTACAACTTAATTATGCCATTGTATTCTTAAATTTTTCTTAAGTTAACAAAAGAAAATAATAGTGCAACCTTCTGCACTGCAGCTCAAAGAAGCAAGATGGAGGCATTCACGCTGGCGCATGCATATCTCATCCTGTCTAGGGAAGATGTTGACAAGGAGTAATAAATAACCTTGCTTTCACAAGTAAAGCCATCTTTTTATACCTTTTTCTCTAAAGGTAATTGCAAATAAAATTTAGTACCTTCTCCTTTAATACTGTCGACACGTATTTTCCCTCTATGTTTGTCAATAATCCATTTTGCGATTGCCAGTCCCAGACCACTCCCACCATCATCACAGGACCTGACCTTGTCCCCCCTGTAAAAACGCTCAAAAATAAAGGGTATATCTTCTTTCGAAATACCGATACCTGTATCTTGTACTGAAACATGTACTGATCCTTTGTTAATATGGCTAGTAATTGTAATGTGTCCTTTTGCAGGTGTGTATTTAACTGCATTGTCCAGCAATATGACAAATAGCTGGTACAATCTTTCCCTGTCACCTCTTACTTCGATTTGTGGATCAAATTCAGTATATATGTGGATTCCCTTCATCTCTGCAATAGGCTGAATTTGTTCGATGATATCATGAAGAAGGTCTGGGAGCAGTACCCCACGAAAATTCATTTCTATCTGATTGGAATCGGCTCTGGCCAAAGTAAGTAAGGTAGCAACCAAATTCCCCATACGGGTGGACTCCTTTAAAATCCCTGCTATCCTAACACTTTCCTCTTCGATGATATGCTCAGGATGATGGAGCAGAAGCTCTGTATTGGTTTTAATGACAGCAATCGGTGTTCGCAACTCATGAGAAGCATCTGTTACAAATTGCTGTTGCTTATCCCAAGAAGCCTTAATTGGCACAAGAGCACGTCGCGCTAAATAATGGCCTGCCCATATAATTACAAAAAAACCACTTGCTGTTCCCGCCATAATTATTACCATTAAACGATTTATCATACTTATTTCAGGATCAACAACAGTAATAGCGATTATTTTTTTTGCAGCAATAATTTTTGCTTTCCCTACTCGCACAGTAGGATAGCGATCTGCTGGATATGAAATACTTAAGATGCGGTAATCATGCCCGTTTATTGTTTTACTCTGGGGACTACCATCACTAGTATTTGCTAATAGCGTTGTGATGTCTTCAATATTGATTTTTTCATTTGGTTCTGGAATTAATATGCGACCGTCCACATCTTCAGCCACAACTAAAATTCTCAGATCAAATAAGGGGTGCGGTTTTCGTCTTTGTTCTTCCAAATATGGCGACTTAAATTTATCGTTTTGAAGTTGAAGTTGAGGAAATATTACTTTATTATAGTCGCTAAAGTCTGTTATGGCCTCCACCATAGAAGAATCAATATCCTTAAACAAATTATTATCAATATATATATATATCACGATGCCATATATAATGAATACTATTAGCAGCACTGCTGAATTGAGCACCGTCAACTTTAACATCACTTTCCTAAACATAGTCGAATCCTTTTTCAACATAAAACCTATCCCATCTGTCCAATATCGTAAATATCCGCGTTAAATACTCTTAAAAATAATCGTCAGAAGTAGGATATGGGGTTTATTCCATTCCTGACAACAATATAGATGTTACTTTCTTAATGCGTTACATATAGAATCTATTTCTGAGAATTCTCTTTCAACATATAACCCACACCACGAACCGTCCGGATGAAATGGTCACAACCAGTTACTGCCATCTTTTTTCGTATATGATGAACATATACATCCACGATTCCGTAGCTACTGTCTGATTCATAACCCCAAAGCCGATCAAATATCTGTTCCCGTGTCAAAATACGTTCATGGTTTACAACTAAATACTCTAATAAATCGTATTCTTTAACTGTTAGCCCTATAGCCTGTGATTCATAATATGCTTCTTGCAATTTAGGGTTAAGAGATATGTTCTTATAAGCAAACAGTTCTTTTGAAGTGCTCCCTTTGCGTCGTAGCAAAACCTTGATCCTAGCCAAAAGTTCAGCTACGGCAAAAGGTTTTACCAAATAATCATCGGCTCCTATATTTAAGCCTGTTACACGGTCCTCGATACTGTCCTTAGCTGTAAGAAATAGTACAGGGACATGAATTGTTTTTTCACGTAATTGTTTTACAATCTCAAGACCACTCATGCCATGAAGCATAATGTCTAATACTAACAAATCATATATCACCTGCTCAGCTAAGAATAAACCTTCATCACCATAGCCTGTATCTTCCACACTATATCCTTCACCTGTGAGTACAGAAGTAATAGCACTCCTTAACATTTCATCGTCCTCAACCACTAAAATCTTCATTCGACTTCCTCCACCTTTCAAGAGTATTATTTATTCTGCAAATAGCAAATAAGACTTGGTTCATTCCAAGTCTTATCAGTTGTAGAAATCCTACTAGATGGTTTTTGCATAGTGCCAATAATCGAGTAGGTTTATTGTAAATATTACAAGTGACGTATCTTCCAAGTCACATTCTGCTGGTGTTCAATAGTTCTAAATTATCTTTTATAAGAACTATATTTACCATATAACGAAAAAACTCCTGCCAATTTCCATAAAAAATTGACAGGAGTTTTTTCGTTATTAAAGATAATAACGTTCTGCTATAAAACCAGCTTCAACGATTTTGCTCTGCCCTATGTACTCAGCATAACTGCTCCACTTATGTTGTGCTATACTTTTTACTTTTCCGGCTTTTAGTGGATTTTGATGAATATATCGCAATACCGTCAGTAAATATCCGTCAGTTTCCACGACTTCACTTTTAAATCTATCTTATTCTTGTAAGTTATTTAGTATCTTCTGTGCAATATCAGAATGGGATTTGATCTTAAAATAATGAAAGGATAAACCAATATTCTAATATGAGCTTTTCAATGGCCTGACGAACAAGAGATAGCAAAGTCGGAATAGCGACATTAGCAATAATATGAGTAGAATCCCAATGCAGCGTTTTAGTTGAGTAGAAACAATACCTAATTCTATACATTGGTCAACCAAACGTTGGAATATCTTTTGAAACAATGAAGATCGATGCGAGTTCCACGGAAATAACTGATAGTGGAATCATCTGGCGGTTCCTCATCGATATTTAATCTTAAAAACCAGCGATGGGCAAGATTTACTTGGATGTGCTCAATAACCTGGACATCGGAAAATTGTAGAAATATTCCAGAAGGCAAATTTTAAGCATGAATTCGAGCTCTTCTGCATAACGACTCTTATCTGACGAAATTTCACGAATGAATGAAAAATCAACCAATTGATCCTTAAAAAGGTTGTTCGATGGATTTATCCCACTGAAGGGGTTCGATCCTCATACAGCCCGAATGGGGGAATATAAATTGGTGTCTATAGTAGAAAAGAATCATCGCACATCGTTAGAAGGATTTATTGGGACGGCTTGTTAAGTGCTCAATCAGAAGTTTTGCACGCCAAAAGGCTCAACAAGCAGCTAAATATTGCAAGTTGAACCTTAAAAGAGGGAGCGGATATTATGAGTATTTTTGAAACGACCATGCTAGAGTTAAGACTTATGCACGATTCGGAGGACTTAAGAAATTTAGAAAAAGTCTCGGAAAAGTATTAGGGGGCAGAGCGAGAAAATAATAGTTTAGAAAAAAACGTTATCGGAAACCTTAACAAAAGAAAGAGTTGAAAAATAAACAAAATGCATGAGAATTTTACAGCAAGAAACCATTGCAGGGGAGATCTATTATAATCAAGGATTTTCCGATGCCATAAAATTTATTATGCAGTCGTTAGTATGTAGTGTTGCTTCCCCTCGCAATCAGTTACAACAATTAGATACGAGGAAGAAAGTCGAGGTGACGCTTGCTTCCTTGTATCTATGCAGTTTTTTGCTCAAAAGATCCCATGATAAAAGTCTGAAGACCATCGTATGAACTTTTTCCATTTTAAAGAAGTAATAGGACGCGTACTTTGCTTCGTTAAATAAGCAGTAAACTATTGACGGGTCAGATTTGCAGTGATTCGCTTTGTGTTAGTTGAGTAATTTACTTGGATATTTTTTCATATTGATTCGTTTTTGCAGGAGTGTAGAGAGTAGACGTAGAAAACTGTACAAAGTTATTGGATAAATATGATAGGTTTATGGTTACAGAAGCTGTAATAATGTATGGAGAAATATTACAAAAAGCTAATGTTAACTGAGGGATAAAATGATTAAAACTTTTTGAGGAGATGGAAGATACTATGATTCAACAAGCTGATCGTATGATGGGTCTAACATCGGCGATTTTTTCACAGTTAGCGGAATTGCAGAAGAAGGTGGCAGCCTCTGGCGTGGATATCATTCAACTTTCCATTGGAAATCCAGATATGGCTCCGGCACCCCATATTGTAGAAGCCATGAAACAGGCAGTGGAGTGCGGTGATAATTATGGCTATACGTTATCAAAAGGTAAGCCGGAACTGCTCAAGGCGATTGCCGGGTGGTATGATAAAAAATTTGATGTACAATTAGATCCCGATACCGAAGTCCATTCTCTGATTGGTTCTCAGGAAGGATTGGCTCATATTGGACTTTGCCTAGTGAATCCGGGAGATGTAGTGCTTATTCCTGATCCGGGATATCCTATTTTCAGCACAGGTCCATATATTGCTGGCGCCCAGCTGCATAAGATGTGTTTAACTCCCGAAAATAATTACCTGCCAGATTTGGATGGGATTGACGAAGAGATATTAAAACGTACTAAACTAATGATTTTGAATTATCCTAATAACCCTTTAGCTGCTACGGCAACACGTGAGTTTTATGAAAAAGTGGTAGCATTGGCACATCAGTATCAGTTTGTGGTTTGTAGTGATTTTGCATATAGTGAATTAGTTTTTGATGATTATCGTCCTGAGAGCTTTTTAAGTATTCCAGGGGCGAAAGAAATTGGCATCGAGTTTAATTCCCTGTCTAAAAGCTATAACATGTGCGGCTGTCGTATTGCATATGTTGTTGGTAATTCCCAGGTTATATCGTTGCTGGGCCGTCTAAAATCGAATTTTGACTATGGCATATTTGCGCCCGTGCAGCTTGCTGCTATTGCTGCGTTAACAGGTCTCCAGGATTGTGTAAGAGAAACGGCCGCTGCTTATCAAAGGCGCCGTGATATCATTGTGGATGGTTTTAATAGTATAGGATGGCATGTAGAACGTCCAAAAGCGTCCATGTATATATGGGCTAAGGTGCCAACAAAGCAAAGTTCTTTTGATTTTACTGTTGACCTGCTCAACCATACAGGTGTAGCAGTAGTTCCGGGTAAAGCCTTTGGTGATTGCGGGGAGGGTTTTGTCAGAATTGCCTTAGTACAGCCAGAAGAGAGATTGACGGAAGCGGTGGCAAGAATAAAGAAATGGCTAAGATAAACAGGACGCATAGAGTTTCTCGGGGGTAAAAATCAAAGTTGTTTTTCGCTAGGACGGTCAAGGGGATGAGGCTGTTGATATTTGCAGGTTCATGAATTATAGAGAATAAGAGATGAAAATCAGAATATAACAACAATAATAAAACTAACTTAAATGTATTGCAATGTATAAAAACATGATATATAATCTAAACAAGTTAAGTTAATGACGTTTAAGTTGTCTTTGGTTAAGAGTACAACGAAGTGCCGACCGAATGCCTGTGTGCATTCTGGTCGGCTATTACTTTTATAAGGGGGGGAGTATAGTGCCGGGTGATAGCACATTTGTTTTGACAGGATTGCAGCTAGTGATAATGGGTGATGTGGAAGCGGATGCACCAGATGGGTCGATTGGGTTTACTAGGAATTCGTATAGAAAGGAAAGCAAAGAAGTTGCTGTTGTTTCTGAGGCTATGCCTCCTGTAACGAGTAACAAATTTACTAGAGAAAAACGTAGTGAGTTACTAATGACTATCTGCTTGAAGTATCCCTTTTGGAATGATTTTCGTATATTGGATTTTTTGAATAAGCATGGTATTTTTATGACAATGGAAGAGTTAAAAGGTCTGCGTAGAGAGTGTGGCATTGATAGTCGGGAAGATGTTTGCCTGGAGTTAATGCGGCTCTATTTTAATAAGGAAATTAAATTAGATAAAAAACAAGTACAGTTTATCGAAAGACTGAATCTAGCCTTTCGTGACCGAGAGTTTCTAGCAGCTAGACCTGGTGATTTACTTGTATATGAATGTATTTTTTTTCGAAAGTTAAATAAAATGTTTTATCTCCACTTCGTATTTGATTTATTTAATGGTTATGCTTTTGGCAAAGTAAGCCGTCGTTGTTCAGGAGAAATAGGGTTGAAACTGCTGCAGGAAAAAATAGTTCCATTTTATCGCAAAAGAGGTTATAAGGTTCGTGCTATTTTGCATTCGATCAAATCCACTCGGGAACATTGGGAGGCAGAAGAATCGAGTATCCGCGGAAGTGTTTTAGCAATGAGCATCGAGTGGTTGGACCCTAAACATGAATTTGGCATTATACAACGTTTTAAGCAGGATTTCTTAGATGATTTTTTCAAAGATGCAGAGGCGCTTGATGTATCTCTATTAATGATTCAGCCAGCTTTTGATCGGAGGATGATCAAATACAACTCTGCCTGTCCTTTTCATCAAAGGCGTAATCTATTAGGATATCTGGATGATTTAGAAAGTACGGACAGGAGACCTTTGGAAATCAACTGTAATTAAGACCGACGAATCCAAAACAATAACAAAAAGCTCCATGAGTATTCGTGGTACTCATAAAGGGGGTCGAAATTCTAATTCCAGTGGCGCTAGGTCTATTTCGTTTACCCATTTTTCATATATCAATCGGCTTCATTATTAATTAAAGGGGGTGGTTTTATAGATTTTGCAACAAAAATGCTTCATGAGTATTCGTGGTACTCATGAAGCGAGGCAAACTTCCTAATCCCAGTGGCACTAGGTTCATTCGATTTACCCGTTTCACATTATAACACGTTGGTTTTCTTTTTTCAACAAGAGGGTGAAAAAAGGAATGAGCTGGACAATTTAGGCGAGAAAAAAAGTACCAATTCATGAAGCTTAAAAAATTTTGAAAGGTGGATTTTGAAAATGACAAGAAAAATTGCAATATATGGTAAAGGCGGTATTGGCAAGTCTACTACTCAACAAAATACAGCAGGAGCAATGGCGCATTTCTACGATCAAAAAGTATTTATACATGGATGTGATCCAAAGGCCGATTCTACTCGTCTGATTCTTGGTGGAATGAATCAAAAAACATTAATGGATATGCTGCGTGATGAAGGGGAAGAAAAAATCACCGTTGAGAAAGTTGTAAAGGATGGGTTCTTGGGAATTCGCTGCGTGGAATCAGGTGGTCCGGAACCTGGGGTAGGGTGCGCAGGTCGTGGTGTAATCACAGCGATTGACCTTATGGAAAAGAATGGTGCTTATACGTCTGATTTAGACTTTGTATTTTTTGATGTACTAGGTGACGTCGTATGTGGTGGCTTTGCAATGCCGATCCGTGATGGTAAAGCACAAGAAGTATATATCGTTGCTTCGGGAGAAATGATGGCTATCTACGCAGCCAACAATATTTGCAAAGGTCTTGTGAAATATGCAAAACAAAGCGGTGTTCGTCTTGGCGGAGTCATTTGCAACAGTCGTAAAGTCGATAAGGAAAGAGAATTTTTAGAAGAATTTACAGCTGCAATCGGAACACAAATGATTCACTTTGTACCTCGCGATAATATTGTTCAAAAAGCGGAATTCAACAAAAAAACAGTGGTTGAGTACGATGCTGAGTGCAACCAAGCGCAAGAATACGGAGAGCTGGCACGCAAGATTATCGAGAATAAGAATTTTGTGATTCCGAAACCTCTTAGCATGGATGAATTAGAAGCCATGGTTGTTAAATACGGCATTGCTGATTAATTGACAACAAAAAAATAGGAGGAGAGCGCATATATGATTATGGTTAGAGCAATTGTTAGACCAGATAAAAAAGAAGTAGTTCTTGACGAACTTTCCAGCGCTGGGTTTCATGCTGCTACTGTAGTAGATGTTGTAGGTCGCGGGAAACAAAAGGGGATCAAGTTTGGCGATGTTATATATGATGAAATTCCGAAAAGTCTTATTATGTTAGTCATTCATGATGAAGATAAAGAGGATGTACTGGATGTTATTATCCGTCATGCTAAGACCGGTGAAGAGGGAGCTTTTGGCGACGGGAAAATATTTATAAGTTCTACGGACGAAGTATATACCGTTTCCAGCGGCGTTGCTGGGTTATAGGGGAGGCGGTGTTATGAAAGAAATTATAGCTGTAGTAAGGATCAATAAGGTCAGCGCTACCAAAAAGGCATTGGTACAAGTCGGGGCTGCCGGTTTTACAGCCTTGAAGGTCATGGGGCGGGGCAGATTAGTAGAGGATAAAGCTGTAATTGCTGAACGTAGAGCAACCCTATTAGCCTTA
Source organism: Pelosinus baikalensis (assembly GCF_020819555.1). Lineage (NCBI taxonomy): Bacteria > Bacillati > Bacillota > Negativicutes > Selenomonadales > Sporomusaceae > Pelosinus > Pelosinus baikalensis. The sequence continues at coordinate 19,689 of NZ_JAJHJB010000029.1, read as the reverse complement.
GCTCAGAAAGATGATTATAATACGGAAAAGCTGATAACCGAATTCTTAGACGGGACTCGTTTATTCCCCCGCAGGATGTTTACTGTTTTAGCTCATGATGAAGATGTGCCTAAGATTGTCGCGGCCATCATTGAAGCTAATAAAACCGATTACAATGTTGGTGACGGGAAAATCTTTGTATTGCCAGTGCTTGACGCAGTAAGGGTGAGAACGAAGGAATCTGGAGATGCGGCAATATAGTGAAATGATTGTTAGATGATTAAGTTAGTAAAAAAGAGGAGGAACCCAATATGCCATATCATAAATTTAAATGTAGCGAGTGCATTCCTGAAAGAGAAAAACACGCTGTTGTAAAAGGTTCTGGCGAGGATATAACTTCGGCTCTTCCTCTCGGATACCTCAACACCATTCCGGGGTCGATTTCAGAACGTGGCTGCGCCTACTGCGGAGCAAAGCATGTTATCGGTACACCGATGAAAGATGTTATTCATATGAGCCATGGACCAGTTGGATGTACCTATGACACCTGGCAAACCAAACGCTATATCAGCGATAACGATAACTTTCAGCTTAAATATACCTATGCCACAGATATGAAGGAAAAACACATCATATTTGGTGCCGAAAAACTGCTCAAACAGAATATTATTGAGGCATTTAAAGCATTTCCTAGTATTAAGCGGATGACTCTTTACCAAACCTGTGCTTCCGCACTGATCGGGGACGATATTAATGCCATTGCGGCAGAAGTGATGGAGGAAATGCCGGAAGTAGATATCTTCGTTTGCAATTCTCCTGGCTTCGGAGGACCGAGCCAGTCAGGAGGACATCACAAAATCAATATCGCCTGGATTAATCAGAAGGTAGGAAATGTGGAACCCAAAATCACCAGTGACTACGTTATCAATTATGTGGGTGAATACAATATTCAGGGTGATCAGGAAGTCATGGTGGATTATTTCAAAAAAATGGGCATTCAAGTTCTGTCCACCTTTACGGGTAACGGATCCTACGATGACCTCAGATCTATGCACCGGGCGCATCTTAACGTACTTGAATGTGCTCGCTCCGCCGAGTATATCTGCAATGAGCTCAAAGTAAGATATGGTACTCCGCGCCTTGATATCGATGGGTTTGGCTTCGAACCAATGTCGGCATCACTCAGAAAGGTTGGCTTGTTCTTTGGAATCGAAGATAGAGCCCAAGCCATCATTGATGAAGAAACCGCCAAATGGAAACCAGAACTCGAATGGTATAAAGAAAGGCTGAAAGGTAAAAAAGTATGTCTCTGGCCGGGTGGCTCAAAACTCTGGCACTGGGCGCATGTAATTCATGATGAGATGGGACTTGAAGTCGTCTCTGTGTATACGAAATTTGGTCATCAGGGTGACATGGAAAAGGGTATTTCCCGGTGTGAAGAAGGTACCCTCGCCATCGATGATCCCAATGAACTTGAAGGACTCGAAGCCATGGAGATGCTGAAGCCTGACATTATATTCACTGGGAAGCGTCCAGGTGAGGTTGCCAAAAAGATTCGGGTACCATACCTTAACGCCCATGCGTATCACAATGGTCCCTGGAAAGGATATGAAGGCTGGGTCAGGTTTGCGCGGGATATCTACAATGCGATTTATTCGCCAATTCATCAGCTTTCCTTAATTGATATCAGCAAGGATGAAATACCTACAGAGACAAAATTCTTAACACAAAAGATGATCTCTGATATGAATTTGAGTGAAGAGGTAACTTCTTCAAAGGATTTGAGAGAATATACGGGTAAATATGACATCATTTCAGAATTGCGTGGAAAAACATATCCCGATTTCCCAGCGCAAAAGAAACTCTCAGCAGTATGAGGGAGGGGAGGATATTTATGGAAGATATGATGAAAGACAGAGTTGAGCAGCTGGTAGATTATATTATGAAAAAATGTCTGTGGCAGTTTCATTCCCGGTCCTGGGACAGAGAGAAACAAAACGAGGGAATCCTGACGAAAACCATGCAGATATTGTGTGAAGAACCTGTGAAGAAAGAAACTCCGACGGATAAATGTTATTGGGTAGATGCTGTATATTTGGCTGATGCTTTCAAATCTCGTTATTCATGGATGGCTACGCTGGACAAAGAAGAAATTAAGCTACTTATGCAGGAACTCAAAGATCGCATAGACTACCTAACGATTAAGGGATCCCTTAATGCAGAACTTACTGACCCGCATTATTAAAGCCTAACAATCAAAAAAACTGTGCCGTCACGGCGGACGCAAAATGAAACGAAAAGGAAGGAGTATTTCTATGCAATGTGAAGTAAAAAACAAAGAGCGTGCCGGCGTTATCAATCCAATATTAACATGCCAGCCTTGTGGCGCGCAGTATGCCAGTATAGGAATAAAGGAATGTATTGGGATCGTTCATGGAGGTCAGGGGTGCGTTATGTTCGTCCGCCTGCTGTTCTCCCAGCATTTTAAAGAGAGTTTTGAGCTTGCGTCTTCCTCTCTGCATGAAGATGGTGCAGTATTTGGTGCCACTCATCGTGTTGAAGAAGCCGTCGATGTCCTCTTAATGCGGTATCCTCATGTGAAAGTTATACCCATCATTTCCACTTGCTCAACGGAAGTTATCGGCGATGACATTGATGGTGTCGTTTTGAAGCTGAATAATGGACTTTTGAAAGAAAAGTATGCCGGTCGGGAGGTTCATCTCATTCCCATTCATTCTCCTAGCTTTAAGGGGAGTATGGTAAGTGGTTACGATGTTGCAGTAAAGGATATTGTAAGTCATTTTGCAAAAAAAGATAAACCAAATGGGAAAATTAACCTGATTACTGGATGGGTGAATCCGGGGGATGTAACAGCACTTAAACATCTTCTAGCAGAAATGCAGGTAGATGCGACTGTACTGTTTGAAATCGAGAGCTTTGATTCTCCGCTGATGCCAGATGGTAACTCGGTATCCTATGGTAATACAACAATTAAGGATCTAACCGAAACAGCGGATGCTCTGGGAACTATTGCGTTAAACAGATATGAAGGCGCTCAGGCTGCCAAATATCTTGAAAATGAATTTGATATTCCGACTATCATTGGGCCGACTCCTATCGGCATCCGCAATACGGATATCTTTCTTCAGAATGTAAAGAAAATGACCGGCAAACCAATTCCTGCGTCTCTTGTTCGCGAACGTGGTATCGCCCTTGATGCGTTGACGGATCTTACTCATATGTTTTTCGCTGATAAGAAAGTTGCTATCTATGGGAATGCTGATCTTGTTATTGGTCTTGCAGAGTTCTGTCTTGATCTGGAGATGAAACCCGTGTTGCTGCTATTGGGTGACGATAATACGTCCTACCCCAACGATCCCCGTATTAAAGCACTTCAGGAAAGCGTTTCCTTTGAGATGGAAGTCATTATGAATGCCGATTTGTGGGAACTGGAAAACCGGATTAAGAACGAGGGACTTGAACTTGATCTGATTCTGGGTCATTCTAAGGGACGGTTTATCTCCATCGATTACAATATTCCCATGGTACGTGTAGGTTTCCCCACTTACGACCGTGCAGGACTGTATCGTCATCCCGTTGTCGGCTATGCAGGTGCCACATGGATAGGGGAAGAAATGGCAAATACGCTGTTTACCGACATGGAATACAAGAAGAACAAGGAATGGGTTCTCAATGTTTGGTAAGAGCATGTAATGCATTTGATTCTAAAAGGTCAATCATTGCAAAGTTAACGGTAATTTGTAGGATTCTGCCAGTTCCTGATGATGATCAGGTTCTGGCAGAACCATTATAGAAGAAGTTTGAGGTGAAAAATATGGTTTGCCCAGGTTCAACGTCGGATACAAAAATGCAAACGGCTGCTGCTATATTGGAGAAAACTCAGAAGCATCCCTGTTACTCCTTTGACGCTCATCAAAAATTTGCTAGGATGCATTTGCCAGTTGCACCCTACTGTAATATTAGCTGTAATTATTGTAATCGTAAATTTGATTGTGTAAATGAGAGTCGTCCAGGTGTAACCAGTGAAATACTTACGCCACAAGCGGCCAAGAAAAAGTTTGATAGGGTAAGTGAAAAGGTTGGAGAGCTTAGTGTAGTAGGGATTGCAGGACCTGGGGATGCTTTAGCTGATTGGGAAAATACAAGGCAGACCATAGGATTGATTCGTAAGGAAAACCCGCAGATTGTTTTTTGTCTTTCAACAAATGGCTTGCTATTGCCTGAATATGCCCAGGAAATTGTAGAACTCGGCGTGAGCCATGTTACAGTAACGGTAAATTGTTTAGACCCTGTTATTGGGGCAAAGATCTATAAACATATTAATTACAAAGGACGGCATTATGAAGGAGAAGCGGGCGTTGCCATTCTGATCGAAAACCAATTGGCTGGTATTTCAAAACTCACAAGCCAGGGGATTATTGTAAAAATTAATATTGTAATGTTAAAGGGCATCAATGATCATCACATTCCAGAAGTGGTTAAGAAGATGAAGGAACTTGGTGTTTATATTACCAATATTATGCCCTTGATTCCAGCACCGGGCAGTGTGTTTGAAAATTTCCCTCAAACTACCATGAAAGATGTCAATGAGATGAGAAATTCCTGTGAATTAGATGTCATGCAAATGCGCCACTGTAAACAATGCCGTGCGGATGCTATCGGATTGCTTGGCGAGGATCGTTCCCAAGAATTTCGGGATCATGATGAATCCCTTACCGTTTTTCAACGGGTAATGTAATGATAGTTAGTATTGGAAGGAGTGGTCCAAATGAGACAGATGGTTATGGTGTCTGATCAGACGATCAATGAAGCATTACGCTTAGGTACATCAATGGATGCTATTGAGTTGATGATACCGATTTTGAAAAAATATGGAATCGCAAATATCGATGTATCACTGGGTTATTTGCCAAATGATGGTGTTTCAATAGAAAAAGTCAGGAGACTCGCATCTGTGCAAAAAAGACCATTATCTGATTTAGAGCTGCATCAACTATATTTTACCTTAGCAGGGATTGGTGAACGGGCGGGAAATGCATCCTTAGAGGAGGTTGTGGCTTCCTTGGAAAAATTTTATGGGTATCATTGCGGCATTGAAGCAAGTCATTTAGGTTCATTAGCCGATTTAGTTGCGAAGGCAAGCAATAGACCTTTGTTTCCTTATCGTCCAGTGGTAGGATCAGTTTGCCGAATGACTATGTAGTAGTAAATACAAGAAAGAGTAGTGACAAAAAAGAGGAGAAAAATATGAAAAATATTGCTCATCATTATTTCGCCTATGGTTCGAATATGAATTTGGCGCAAATGAAGCAACGATGTTTGAGCCCTAAAGTACTTGGAATTGCTCGTTTACCTGGGTACAGAGTCGAATTTTATGGATATTCTGCCATATGGGACGGAGGACAAGAAACGGTCGTTACTGATCTTGATTCGGAAGTTTGGGGCGTGTTATATGAATTACAGTTTTCTGATTGGGAGCAGCTAGACTTTTATGTAGATGCCCGCTTTGATGGAACAGGACAGTATTTTCACTATCCCTTGGATGTAATCGATAGTGAGCAAAGAGCAATTGATGCTGTGATTTATAAAAAAGATAAAGGTGGCGAAGAGACGTCTCCTAGTGCAGAATATTTAAGTTTCATTATACAAGGTGCAAAAGAGCAAGGCTTACCGGAAGGGTATATAGCACTATTGCAGAATAGAATAACCAAACCCGCTGCTTATGCGGTGCCTCTCGTGAGAAAATCGAAGTTCAGTTATATGAACGTAACCTGTAGCGATTGTGGTGAATGATATTCTCTTTAAATTCAGTTATGAAAGGATAGAAACAAGCATGAGACTCCATTATTTGCAGCATGTTCCATTTGAAAATCCCGGCAGTATTTTAACATGGGCAAAAGAAAATGACCATGTTATAACCAATACACAATTGTATCAAAATGCCTCATTGCCAAAACAGCAGGATTTTGATTGGCTTGTGGTCATGGGTGGTCCAATGAATATCTATGAAGAAGAGAAATATCCATGGCTTGCCGTTGAAAAGGCGTTCATCCGAGAAGCTATTGCATCTGGTAAAGTAATTATTGGTTTATGCCTGGGAGGTCAATTGATTGCCGATGCGATAGGCGGCAAGGTTACGCAAAACCCTTATAAGGAAATTGGCTGGTTTCCTATCCGCTTGAGTGAAGCAGCGCGGTTATCACCTTTGTTTTCTTTTTTTCCTGAGCAGTCAGTCGTATTTCAGTGGCATGGGGATACCTTCAGCGTTCTGCCGGAAGATGCAGAGTGTATTGCCCAAAGTCAAGCCTGCAGACATCAGGCCTTCATTTATAAAAAAAGAGTATTTGGATTTCAATATCATATGGAGAACACATTGTCCATCATAGAAGGTCTTGTGGAAAATTGCCGCGACGAAATGATATCGGATCTTTATGTGCAGACGCCGGAAGAGCTCCTAGCTCACCCTGAATATATCGAGCAAAATAATAAGTGGATGAATCAGTTTCTTACACAACTGGAAAAAATGGATCGAGAGGGGGAGCTTTGATGCATCAGGTTAGTTATACCAAGAGAAATTGCACAGATCAAAATAAAATCGAAACCTTTCTTTTACAAGAAAGAACAGGGGTACTGGGAATGATCAGCGATAGTTTGCCCTATGCCGTTCCAGTGAATTATGTATGGCACAACGGCTCTATTTACTTTCACGGCATGGGTTCAGGGAAAAAGGTAAGTATCCTTTCCAAAAATCCCCCTGTTAGTTTCACAATCTATAAAGAACACGGGACTGTGATGGATCCGGTTCCCTGCCATGCTGATACATCCTATATGAGCGTAATGCTTTTCGGCCAGGTGGCAAAGGTGACTGATTCTGAAGAGGCTGCCGCAGTTCTCCAGAAACTGCTTGAAAAATTTATGCCCCAATATTACAGCCATCCCTTAACCAGCACTTTGATTGAGAAGTATCGATCGGGAATGGATGGGAATGGGGTTGCAGTTTATCGGCTAACGCCACAGGACATGACAGCGAAAGAAAACGCGGTGGCAGCTAATCAATTGTTTAATGGCGAAGCACAGTAATCCTATGATAGAGACTCTGTTATTGTCAGAGATGTTTTTATAGAAGGAAAGAGAGGAACGAAGGATTTAACCGCAGAGGCGCAGAGTACGCTCCTCTGTGTTCTCTGCGCCTCTGCGGTTAAAAACATTGATCTCTTTTTTTAGTCTACATAGAGAAGCCAACATTTTGCTGTGCAGCAGGATGTTGGCTTCTCTATGGGAATAAATAGATTGAAAGCGATGAAACATATGGGTATAATGAAAATAAACTAAAATCATCCTTTGTGTACAATGACGTACCGGTCGGATGTGCTGATGCACTCTTGAACCGGTTTTAATTTTAGGTAAGAGAAAAAAGTTAGTAAAACTAGAAAAACGGATATTCTGTAAATGATGCGATAGGAAAAGGGAGGGAAGGATATGGAGCAAATACAACTGACGATGACAATTGGTGAAATTATTAAGAACTATCCTGAAACACGGGAGGTATTTATTAATAATGGTTTCTCCATTTTTGCTGATGATACGGTAATACAGCAGTTGGGAGTGGTATTAAAGTTAAAAACGGCCTTAAAAAGTAAAAATATAAACGAAGAATCTTTTATGAAGCTGCTGCAAGGAAAAATTGCAGAAACGGGCAGATATAAGAACTTACAAACTACAGTGCTTGAAAATGACTCAAACCACTTAAATATGCTGTCCCTATTGCCTTGCCCATTAAAAGTTCCCATGCAAGGGGAATTAAAATTATTTCTGGACTACTTGCGTGAAGAAAAAAATCTGCCCCTGAATTACTGCATCGAATCCTTTTTTAATGATCATTTAGATTATGAAGATTATCTGGAGCATTTTGAAGAGGCTGATGAAATACCTGATATCATCATGACTGCTGGCTATGGCTTTTTTTATAAAAAATTCATGGATCGTTTTGTTGCCAAAGGAGTCTTTGCTGACGTGATCAATCGTCCAGTAAATTCTCGTTTGGCTGAGGCTGGTATCATTGATCCTGATGGACATTTTACAGTGATTGGTGCCAATGTTCTTGTTATGGTAGTGGATAAAAATCGCTTAGGAAGTATTCCTATGCCTAAGACCTGGGGAGATTTATTAAAACCTGAATATGAAAATAAAGTAGTGATGCGTGGTCATGGCGACACGTTTTGTGATGTAGTGCAGCTTAACTATTATAAAGATTATGGGGCAGCGGGAGTGGAGCAATTAGGACGGTCCGTAAAGTATGGACTCCATCCGGCACAAATGGTAAAAGAGCTTACCAGCAGCCGCAAAGATGTGCCGCCCATTCATATTATGCCTTACTTTTTTTACAAAACTATGAAGGAGTCTAACCATATAAGAATCCTATGGCCCGAAGATGGAATCTTAACCTATCCCATATCTGTATTGATCAAAGCGGATAAAATGCAAGAACTGCAAGAATTAGCGGAGTATCTGACCGGTCCAGAAATTGCACGGATTTGCGCAGAAGCTTATTTCCCGGCGACCCATGGGGATGTAAAAGTGAACCTTCCTGAACATGTGAAATTAAAATGGCTGGGCTGGGATTTTATTAAAAGCAATGATATGAAATATCTCGTGGAAACCATGAATGATACCTTTATGCGGGTATATCGTGAGGGAGGAAAAGAAGTATGCAGCTAATTACTGTTGCCGGACCACCTTCGGCGGGGAAAACTTCCGTTATGTTAAAGATCATTGAAACTCTCCAGGAAGAAACGCTGAAAGTGGGTGTGATCAAGTTTGATTGCTTGTCTACCCAGGATCAGATTCTCTATCAAAAAAAAGGCATCGAGGCAAAGATTGGTCTGTCGGGAAATCTTTGTCCAGATCATTTTTTTGTAAGTAATGTTCAGGATTGCTTAACATGGTCGCAAAAAAATAATTTAGATATGTTAATTACGGAGAGTGCTGGTTTGTGCAATCGGTGTTCTCCTCATATTCGTGATGTCATGGCAGTTTGCGTGATTGACAATTTGAGCGGTGTGAATACCCCAAGAAAAGTCGGACCCATGTTGAAATTAGCCGATATCGTCATTATAACGAAAGGTGATATTGTTTCCCAAGCGGAGCGGGAGGTCTTTGCTTTTCGGGTGAAGCAGGCAAATCCAAGTGCAATCATTGTCCATGTAAATGGTATTACTGGTCAGGGGGCTAGGGAAGTTGGTCAACTCTTTAAAGGAGCTCAAGGTGTGGATAGCCTTACAGATTATCATCTGCGCTTTTCCATGCCGGCAGCTACTTGTTCCTATTGCTTGGGACAAACTCGTATCGGGCAGAACTTTCAAATGGGTAATGTTCGCAAAATGGATCTTAGCTAGAAGTAGATCGCATAGTAGTAAGGTAGGTTGTTATTAGGAAGGTGGGGTTGTCATGTGGGATCGTTTGTCTGTAATGACAGTAAAAGAATTGTTTAGTTCATATCCTTATGCGACGGATTTTTTTTCGTCGCTGCCAAATCTTCAGCAAAGTGAGGAGTCTTCTGTTGGGACTTATTTCGCTGCAATAGAGGAAGATACGCTGCAAGATTTAGGGATTGGTCGACAAGAGTTTCTAGAGCAGTTTCTTTCTTTTATGCTGCAAATGGAAAAATTAAAAGAAGATAAGGTTAAAATTGAGTCCATTACTATTATAGGCGGCAGGGACAAGCAGGGAAAAGCCGAAGACATAGAACTAACGATACATGCGGGAGAAATTGTCTGCATTGTGGGACCTACTGGTTCCGGCAAGAGCCGATTACTTGCTGATATTGAATGGGTAGCACAACATGATACACCGACCAATCGCAAAATATTGATCAATGGACAGCTGCCTGATATGAGATGCCGATTTTCTGTTGAACATAAGCTAGTAGCCCAGCTTTCTCAAAATATGAATTTTATTATGGATCTATCTGTAGAAGAATTTGTCAGTATGCATGCAGAAAGCAGGATGCTGGAGAATATAGAAGAAGTAACCAGTCATATTATCGCCAAAGCCAATGAATTGGCCGGAGAACAATTTAACCCTGATACACCTGTTACCTCCTTAAGTGGAGGTCAGTCTAGGGCTTTAATGATTGCCGATACAGCTTATTTAAGTTCGTCCCCCATTGTATTGATTGACGAAATCGAAAATGCCGGTATTGATCGTCAAAATGCTTTGCGGCTGCTAATCGATAAGCAAAAAATCGTATTAATGGCAACTCATGATCCTATATTGGCATTAATGGGGGATAAACGGATTGTGATTAAGAATGGGGGTATCAGTAAGGTTATTTTAACATCTGAAAAAGAGCGAGGGAATTTAATTCTGCTAACGGCAATCGATCGCAAGATGTTAGCCATTCGAGAAGTGTTGCGCAGTGGTGGACGAATTGATGAAATTCCAATGGCGTTGGAAGAAATAAACTGATAATAATAAGAGTGGGAAAATAGTTGTAATATAAGCAAATAAATTACTTTTTTTAGGTATATTTATGTTGAATATGATGTAGAATAATGCTAAAATTTGGAATAAGAAAGCCTGTCACTTTCAGGCGAGTACATATTAAGAGAGGAGATATTACTATGAAAATTAGCGGCAGAAACAAATTGCAAGGCATTGTCAAAGAAGTGGTTAAAGGCGCTGTAATGGCCAAAGTTGTGGTTGACTATAAAGGTGACGAAATTGTCTCTACGATCACTGTAGATTCCATTGATGATTTGGGATTAAAAGTGGGTGATGAAGTCACTGCTTTGATCAAGTCCACAGAAGTTATGATCATAAAATAATAATTTTACATATAAAAAGAAGGCGATTTTTACGAATCGTCTTCTTTTTTATATGCTAGTAAGTATCTGGTTGGAGGGAAATATGAAATTTATGAACCACAAAGACACAATGCCGCTTTGCGGCACACAAAGGAGAACACAAAAAATAAATTCTAATAAACCCTTTGTGTCCTTTGCGTCTTTGTGGTTCGATTCGTTTTATATGTTTTAAAGGATGTATCAGAGTTTTCTCTTGTTATGGACTAATAAAAATATTGAAAAGAACTCCTAGTTGGTTTACCATTGGCATTCATATTCCAAGAAGGTGGTGGCTCAGACACTTGCTGCCCTTGGTGGAGAAATAAGACTTCACTGCCTATTGCCTGGGCTTCTTCTGGTGAATGGGTGACAAGGACGAAGGGAATGTTCCAGATTTCCTGCAGTCTTTTTAGTTCATCCTGCAATTCGTAGCGACTTTGGGCATCTAGAGCAGATAAGGGTTCGTCGAGTAAAAGGATCTGAGGCTCAGCCATTAATGCACGAGCCATAGCCACACGTTGTTTTTCACCGCCAGATAATTGGCTTATGGAGCGGTGGGGGAGATGTTCGATTTTTAATAAAGTAATCAGCTTTTCGTATAATTCATTAGCCTCTTGGCTGGGAGTTTTTACTCCATACCAAATATTATGCTTAACATTCATATGGGGAAACAGTGCGAAGTCCTGAAACATATAGCTGACATTTCTCTTTTTAGGTGGTAAATGAATAGCTTTCGTGGAAGAATAAAAAACAGTATCATTAGAAACAATACTGCCTTCATCTGGTTTCAGTAAACCTGCAATACAGCGCAAGATGGTTGTTTTACCGCAGCCGGAAGGACCGAATAAAACAATGGTTTTATTCGGAGCAGTAAATGAGATATTTAGGGTAAAATCAGATAATTTCTTTTTGATATCTACTGTTAGCATGAACGTGTTCCTTCCTTTTAGTGCAAAGTAATGTTTTTTCCCTTCCAATGGTTCAATCCGAAAATAATAGAAAAGGTGATTACGCTGATAATGATTACATACATCCCTGCTGTTATTAAGTCATTTGATTCTGTGGCAAAATAAATTGCCAATGGAATGGTTTGTGTCTTGCCGGGGATATTACCGGCAATCATAATGGTAGCGCCAAATTCTCCTAAGGTTCTTGCAAAGGATAGTACCAAACCGGATACTAGTCCCGGCCAGGATAATGGTATGGTAACCGTCCAAAATACCCGCCATTCGCTAGCTCCTAAAGTACGGGCAGCATCTTCTAGTGTTTTATCGATACCTTCAAAGGCTGCCTTAGTACTCTGGTACATTAGCGGAAAGGATACAACAGTACCTGCCAGAACAGCTGCAGATTGCGTAAAAATAATTTGCATGTCAAAATATTTCGTTAGAAGAATTCCTACCGGTCCTTGTTTACCAACTAAGATTAACAGTAAAAAACCAATGACGACAGGAGGCAAGACCAAAGGGAGAGTAAACAAAGATTCGAGGGCTGCTTTGCCTGGGATATCGGTGCTGCGCATGACATAAGCCGATAATACGCCAAGAAAAAATACAAAGAGCACTGAAATAGATGCAACCTTGATTGAAAGAATAACGGGCTGCCATTCGACCATACGTTTTCACCTGCACCATCTTATTAAATTTGTATTATATAAAACGCACGAAGGATTGCTTATATCTGGAAAGTGAAATATGCTATCGCTCTTTGCGTAACGTCCTTTTTCACAATGTCCTGACGGTAATCGTTAGTGCGTTTATAACTGATTATTTACTCATAGTAAAACCGTATTTTTCAAAGATGGTTTTGCATTCCGGAGTGCTTAAATAGGCAAGAAAATCGGTAGCTGCTTTTTCTTGCTTAGTTCCTGATAAAACTGCCGCTGGATAAAGAATTGGCTGGTGAGATCCTTCTGGTGCAGTAGCTGCGACTTTCACTTTGTCACTGGATACGGCATCCGTTTTGTAAACGATACCCGCTTCTACGTTGCCTGTCTCCACATAGGTTAAGACGGTACGAACATCTTTGGCAAGGACCGCTTTACTTTGTATTTTATCCCAGATTCCCAATTTTTTTAGAACTTCCTGTGCGTATTGTCCTGCTGGTACCGATCCTGTTTCACCAATACTTACTTTTTGAACGTCGTTCTTTGTTAAATCTTCATATTTTGTGATGTTGAGGGTGGAGGCTGTAGGAACAATCACAACGAGTTTGTTCTCTACTAAGTTTTTACGTGTAGCCTTATTCACCAGGTTTTTTTCTTCTAAGTCATTCATCTGTTTTGGTGCTGCGGACACAAAAATGTCAGCGGGAGCACCTTGTTCGATTTGCTTTTGTAAAGCACCTGAGGCTCCAAGATTATAGATTAGCTTAACATTGGCATTTTTTGTTTCATAATTCTTTTGGATTTCAGCAAGAGCATCCTTTAAACTGACAGCGGCAGAAACGTTTAGCTCAACTTTCTGCGGTGGTGTGGCTGGAGTTGCTGTTTTTTCGCCACCACATCCTGTAGTTATTGCAGCTATTATTAGTAAGGCTGCCATTAAAAATAATAACAAATGTTTTTTCATTGAATTTTCCTCCCCAATTTTTAATTTGAATAGTTCACTCTATAAAAAAACAACTAACATAGCCCAACAGAACTAGATTAGTTGATACAACATCGTATCTTTTATATTAAATAAAGCAATGACTATAATAACAGGATATATGCAAAGTAATAGTGAACTTTATAATTAAAATACTACAAAACGATACCATAGTCAATATAAAAGTCTTTGTTTTTATATTATAAAAGGATTGAATAATATATATCAGTGAGTTATAATTGGGTTAAGTTTAATATAATACTGTTTGGTGGAAATGCAACCAAATTGTGTGTACAAAGAAGTACCGGCTGAACATTATTACGTTCTCAGCCGGTACTTCTTTTGTAAAAACATGAAATATTACAGTTCTGCCATTATTTCGCCCATTTGCGATACATCATAGCCGCCCATACCTGCGATTTCATTGCGGAATATAGAAGAACGCAGTATTGATATCAAGGCTTGGAAGTGAGGTTTCTCTAAATCATGTCGTAACATAACTAAATCATAACGTTCTTTTTGCAAGGGAATAAATTCGACATTCTGTACCTGCATCGCCGCCTTTTCAATACCTAACCCAACATCAGCCTCACCTCGAGCAACTGCGCTGGCGATGGCGAGATGACTAGTTTCTTCCTGGCTATAGTTTGAAATGGCTCTAGGATCAAGCTTGAGCTGCTGAAACTTCTCATCAAGCAGTACTCTGGCACCGGAGCCGCGTTCTCTGTTAATGAACCGAATGTCAGATCGCAGTAAATCGGGCCAGTCTTTTATATTCTTAGGATTACCTAGGGCTACATAAAAGCCTTCTTGGCGATATACTAAATTAATAATCAGAGCCCGTTGACCAGGTAATAAGTGACGCACATAAGGCGTATTATACTCTCCCGTGTCTCCGTCCCAAAGGTGAGTGGTAATCAAATTAGCTGTACCACGATAGAGGGCAATTAGGCCATCCATACTGCCGTTGTATGAACGCAGAAACCTAACATGAGGCATCTTTTTTTCCAGATGACGCGTTAATACATCAAGAGCAGCATCCTGTCCATAAATGATCAAGCCATCCTGACTAGAAACAGGAACATTAATCATTTGTTGAGTAGGTTGTGGTGAGGCTGGCTGAGGAGTGCCTTTCGCTTTTTTCATGAAAGTATCTAAATCGGATGCTTCTATACGCAGCTTGCGTCCGATATGATACGCGGTTAATTCGCCGCGTTTGATAAATTCATAGATCGTAAAACGTGATAGTTTGAGTATTTTGGCTACTTCTTCGGGGGTGTACGATATAGTATCAGACAAGTAGTTTCACCTCATAATTACATTATATTAGTGCTTACAGCATATCTTATTTTTAATAATTTCACAACGGGCAATCCAAATCTACAATAACTATTTTACAAATTTGGACAGAGTTCATTCAAAAATGGTTGTTTTTTAATAAATTTAGATTGAATAACGAGAAGGTATAGGAGGAAAAATCATGCAAATCTATCCATTAGAAATTGGTTTACAGGAAGATTGCCCTTACGCTGATATTACCACAGAATTATTAGGCATAGCGGGACTGGGGCGCTTGCAATTTATCACAAGAGAGGAAGCCGTGATAACTGGCTCAATTCGTCTCAAAGAATTCTTTGAAAGACAAAAATTGCAAGTCTCATTCTATCAAGAACCAGGTGTTTTAGTAAAGCAGGGCGATATTTTAATTGAAGCCGTTGGTGATTTAAAGACATTGTTTAAAATGTGGCGGATTAGTCAGACGTATCTCACTGCTCTTTGTGCGATTGCAACTGAGACTCACAACATTGTGAGTGCGGCGAGGCAGGTTAATCCGGAGATTGAAATAGTCGTTGCCTGCCGTAAAGCTCACCTGGGGATGAGGCAAGAAGAAATTGAGGCGGTTCAGGATGGGGGCGGATTATATCACCGTAATTCTTTGAGCGATACGGTATTGATTACGCAAAATCATTTGCGAGTGCTTGGGAAACTGCCGACGAATATAAAATCTTTTCATCATAAAATTGAAATTGAACCGCGTAATGAAGCGGAGGCTTATGAATGTGCTAGCTTTTCCGATGTTATCCTGCTCGATCATTTTGAACCAGAGGTACTGCAAACGGTAGTGCAAAAACTTAAAACACTAAACCCACGATTAAAAGTTGGTGTTGCTGGAGGCATAGGAGCATCTCGGGTGAAGGATTTCGCAGAATTTGTCGATCTAATTGTCTTGAGCGCTGTATTATATGCTGCTCCATTGGATTTCACTTGTAAAATTGAACGTATTTAATAAATCCATCTCAATTTCACTTAAACGGGATATTTTCTGATAATGGACTTTCACTTTGTAATTAAGCAGTCAATGAATAAGGAGGAATGCATGTTGTCAATGAATAGGCTATATACCAAACTATGTCTTTTAGTATGTACTATGATGCTTTTATCTGGCTGTGGAAAGACAGAGGCTCCTGCGCCTCCTCCAGATCAACTGGTAGAAATCAATATATCGGCAGCTATGGGACTTAAAGATGCTCTAGAGGAAATTCAAAAAAAATATGAAGCGGATCATCCTGTTAAAATTGTATTTAACTTGGCGTCTTCAGGGGCATTAAAAACTCTAATAGAGCAAGGGGCACCAACGGATTTATTTATTTCCGCTGCTAGTAAACAAATGGATGAATTGCAAAAAAAGAATCTAATTATTCCTGCTACGCGCAAGAATTTAGTCGGAAACCAATTGGTATTGATTGTACCTGAGACTTCTCAACTTGAGTTGCACAGCTTTCAAGATTTGACTAACGCAAGTGTTACCCGCTTTGGCATGGGTGTGCCGGAGACAGTACCAGCCGGGGAATATGCCAAACAGGTACTAGAAAAATTACAAGTATGGGAAACTGTGAAAGAAAAAGCTGTAATGCCTAAAGACATTCATAGCGTATTGACTTATGTGGAGACAAGGAATGTAGAGGCTGGAATTGTCTTTTCTACCGTGGCAGCTGCAAGCGACAAAGTAAAAGTCGCTGCCATAGCGCCAGCGAATAGCCATGAACCAATCATATTTCTAGGTGCTGTCGTGAGTAGTGCTAAGCATCCTAAAGAAGCAGAAGCATTTTTACAATATTTGACGAGTTCTGATGGGATGGCAGTGTTTACTAAATATGGTTTCCAAGGGATGCAATAAAAGATAATCATATAAATATCATAAAAATGATCTCTACTTGTAGGGATCATTTTCTATATTACTCAAAGCTATGCTATGATAGGTAGGATAAGTAGGGTAGAGATACTATAATTCAAGAAAAAATGAGGTTTTAAAATTATATGGACGAACAAAGTGTGGACAAGTATGCTCTTAGTAAAGAAATAGCACAGGCATTAGAGGGATTAGGGTACGAGATACTTACTAAGGTTCAGGAAAAAGTCATACCCTTGGCTCTTGCCCAGAAAGATATTATAGTGAGGTCCCAAACGGGCAGCGGTAAGACAGCTGCTTTTGCTATCCCGATTTGTGAAAAAATAAGAGTAGAGCAAAAAAATCCTCAAGTGCTGGTTCTTACGCCAACACGAGAATTGGCAGTACAGTTAAAACAGGATATTGCCAATATCGGCAGATTTAAACGAATCAGATGTGCTGCTGTTGTTGGCAGGCAATCAATGGAAATACAAAAAAGGGAATTGAAGCAAAGAGTGCATGTGATCGTTGGTACTCCCGGGAGAACCTTAGATCATCTGGAAAGAAAAAGTATGAATGTAGAAGAAGTGCAGTACCTGATTATTGATGAAGCAGATAAAATGCTGGATATGGGCTTTATTGAGCAGGTGGAAGCTGTCATAAAAATGTTGCCCGACGATAGGGTTACCATGTTATTTTCTGCTACCATGCCTGAAAAGATTCAGGAAATATGCAGGCAATATATGAAGAATCCGATAAAAGTAGAAATTGATTCAGAAAATCATAGTTTACAGAACATTGGACAATGGTATTATAGCGTAGAAGAAAATGAAAAGCTTACTCTGATTACGCAAGTACTACAGATAGAAAGACCGGGCACCTGTATTCTCTTTTGCAATACAAGAGACAAGGTGGAAATGCTGTTGACAAAGTTGAAAGAGAAAGGCTATTCTTGCGGAAGCTTGCATGGCGGTATGGAACAAAGAGATCGTTTGGACTCCATTCAAAGTTTTAAAAGAGGGGAGTTTCAGTTTTTGATTGCGACGGATGTGGCGGCAAGAGGTATCCATATTGATGATATATCCCTTGTGGTTAATTATGACATGCCACTAGATAATGAAAGCTACGTACATCGAATTGGCAGGACAGGGCGGGCTGGGAATGTAGGCACAGCTATTACTTTTGTAACGAGAATGGAATATAGGGATTTGCAGAGAATAGAGGAATATGTTCAGTATAAGATACCGAAAAAAGAGCTGCCAACGATGGCAGAAGTAGAAGAGAGACAGCTGATTTCTAGTATTCATGATGGATTTGAGCCTGCATTAAAGATTGATAAAAGTGAAAAGTTAAACAGACAGATTACGAGAATTCGGATTAATGCAGGGAAAAAGACGAAGATGCGCCCAGGAGATATACTAGGAGCAATCACTGCTATTTCAGGCGTTAGCGGCAATGATATTGGTATTATTGATGTCCAGGATACCTGTTCCTACGTTGAAATTCTCGCCGATAAAGGCGACCTTGTAATAGAGGCGCTTCAAAGTACAAAGATAAAGGGGAAAATATATACAACAAAAAAAGTGAACTTTTCGAGGATTTAATAGGGCGCCTAAATCTGTCATTGCGAACAAAGTGAAGCAATCTCTGACAAGCAGGGGATTGCTTCGCTATGCTCGCAATGACAAAAAACATTAAAAATACATTGAAATAGATCCTTTGTGTAACTTTGCGTCTTTGTGGTTCGATTGGTTTTATATTTTTTAAAGGACGTGTCAGCATTTTTTAGGGAGATAAAAGGAGAAAGAAGACATCATGAGTGATAATGTATTAACAGAGAGAGAGTTCGCCAAAATCATTGCAGAAAATGGTGGGCGTGTGTTTAGAGTCGGTGGTTGTGTCCGGGACAGTTTTATGGGCATCACACCAAAAGATATTGATTTCAGTGTTGTTGGTATGGTTAAGAAAAATTTTAAAATGCTATTTCCCAAGGCGGAAGAATGTGGTAAGTCCTTTCCGGTTTTTCGCCTGGCGATAGACGGTATAAAGCGTGAAGTCGCCTTTGCCAGGACAGAGTGGAAAGTCGGCAGCGGTTATAAAGGATTTAGAGTATCAGCCAAGCCAAAGATCACCATTGAGGAAGATCTTTTTAGACGAGATACTACCGTTAATTCCATGGCGCAAGATAGCTTAACAGGAGAAATTATTGATCCTTTCCAAGGGCAAGAAGATATAAGGGCTAAGGTATTACGGGCGACTAGTCAGCATTTCTCCGATGACCCAATGCGCGCTCTGCGTCTTGCTGGTCAATCCGCTCGGTTTGGTTTTGCAATAGATCCAGCTACGTTGCTTTTTGCCAGGGATGTCAAGGAAGAGTTGATTCACGAGCCTGTGGAACGGATGATTGCGGAATTGGGCAAGGTTTTAGCAGAGGCATCCGAACCAGGTCGATTTTTTAAAGTTCTGGCAGAAACGCAGTTATTGGAGGTTACCTTTCAAGAAATTGCAGAGTTGTCTGTAGACGATTTTGAAAAGGCAATGGCTGGGCTTAATTTAGTGGCAAAAGCTACATCAAGCTCTAAATTACGATTTGCATCCCTAGGTTTAGTGATGGATCAAATGCGTTTAGCACGATGGAATCAGAGAATGACTCTGCCTGGTGATTGGCTGGATGCGGCCCTTAGAGTTAATCAAATCTCAGGCTTTTTAGAAGAAATCACTCCTGAGAAGATCGTAGATACGATTGGAAATTTAAGGCGTGGTTCTCTCAAAATTGAAGAATTGGATCTTATTATTACAGCAGCCAAATTAAAAATCTTAACATTAGGGCCACTAAAGGCTGCAATGGTCTTGCCTCAAGGGGAGGGTGTCCCTAAAACATTGCAGGGGAAAGAAATTGGTGAATGGCTGCGAAAAAAACATATAGAGGCTATCGCCAAACAATTGAATAGCAATTAAAAAATCTTCTACATCCATAAAGCGTAGATAAATGGCTAAGTTATACCAGAACTCGATGAAATAGACAACATCAAGGTAACACAATTTGCTTATGTTACCTTGGCACTGTCTATTTTTAATACATTACGTC
>NZ_JAJHJB010000028.1:0-65215 GCF_020819555.1 Pelosinus baikalensis | reverse complement strand
GCTCTGTGAGCTATTTATTGTTATTTAACTGTCGCACTTCATTTTACAATCTATCAAAAAGAAAGTTATTGCATCCTTAAAACATAAACATTTTAAATATACAATGGAATTCATGGCGTGGTTTCAAGTTTCCTTATGACTACTCCTCCTGTACCAGGATACGTTTTGCTTCAGCTGGCGTGCGAGCTTCAATCAAACAATCAACAATTTCATCGTTTGTCAATTTGCCTCCCAGCTCTTGAACAAGTTCCCTGCCATCGGTAGCCGCAGCAAACAAACAGACAACATTTACCCAGTAATTCTCACCCCAGGGTATGGCTTCAGGAAAGATAGCCAATGCTACTGATGTTTGATTTACATATCGTGGGTCTTCACCATGAGGAATGGCTACTCTCAGACTTAAAATCGGTACTCCTATTAACTCCCTCTTAACCACATCCGTTGCAAATTCAGGTTTAACCAAATCTCTAGAAAGCAAACTTTGTGTGAGTAAGTCAATAACTTGCGGTTTGCTCCATTCCGGATTAGGATAAAAAATTAAATCCTCTTGGATAACTTCTGCTACCGTTGTTCTTCGACTTGGTGCACACTGCAAGATGGATGTTATTTTGCCCTTTACTATTTGATCAACTGTGATGAAAGGAACTCCAGGCAAACCGGGATCTAGCGTTCCAACTACAGCTTTAATCGAATGAGTTTTCATAATTTTCCGAACTTCTTTTGCAAATGTTTGCCGATCTGCTAATCCCATGCAGATTATTTCTATTTGACCCTGCTGCCTACCAAGCTGCCGTTCTACTTCCTTCTGTAATTGCATAGCTCCTCCCTTTCCTGTAATGCAGATCGTTAAAATAGCTGACTTACTCTTATTGAAGGATAAATCATTTTGCAACAATTCTGTACTTAAGTTTTCGGCACTCAAATAAGGCTGCCTTAAGGTTTCAGTCAATTCATCCAGCTCTGTATCGGGGAGTAATGCCCGCCTAACTGCTTCAATAACCATCATAGTATATACCGGTCCTACCGACCGAATGGGAATACCGGTTATGGCAGTGATTTGGCTGCCAAAATTGGCTAGTGATCCCATATCAACAAGTAAGAGTACACCCTTGCCTTCATTAATTTGCGTAACAATCTCAATGGTGCGCTCTAACGCTGTCTCTGAACTTTCGTCCAACGACATTTCAACCGCTTTAGCATGGTTAACTCCTAGCAATCTGTTAGCAACTTCCGCCATTCCTACTGCCACATGGCCGTGAGATAAAACTAGAATTCCTACCCGCCCATCTACATCTTGCCGGCAATACATTGTCAAATATAATGTGATGAAACCAATTTCCTCTTCTGGCAGTCTCACTCCGGTTTGTCCTAGAAAACATTCTGCCATTTCCCGGGCTATGGCAAATTCACGGGCATATTCATATTTTGTTTTTTCCAAATGGGGATTGATAATTCGTTTATTTTGCTTGATTCGTTTCAGTGTTTCTGTTAAATGAATGGATAATCCTACAACGATCTGTTCACTTGGCCGAATTAAAATATCGGCAGCTTTCTCGATCATAGCTTCGACGATATCTACAATCGCCTTATCAACCACTTTATATAAATCAGCCTTTACAATGGGCTCCGGCGAATCATTGGCCCTTTTAATCCACTTCCATAGTTTCGCTTCCAACTCCGATCCAATTATCCGGTTGATTTCTTCTTGAGAAACACCTTGCATAGAAAGTTTTCCATATTGCTCCTCAATATAAGAGTAGATTTCCCGTGGCACTGAGTACAACTCATCCACATATACCATATTTTCTTTTCCCGGCAAAATTTCACAACTGGTAATTCGAAGTTTCTCAATTTTATCGCGCTGATGCTGAAGTTTAAGCAGTCCGCGTCGTGCATGTGCAGGCAGATTGGAAACAGTAATATAGAGTGTTTTGCTGCCGCTGGTAATGAGATTCAGAAATCCTCTGGCACAAGCTACCTGTATATCTGCAGATAACTGTCCAATGTTACTGGAACAATCATAGAGTAAAAGTGACTTTAGCGCATCAGCATCAATATTTAAGGCATTCCCGGTACGCTGTGCTTCATGTTTTAAAAAATAGTGAATTAATGCTAGTCTTTCCTGTAAGGGTCTCTCCTGAAGGCTGGGCAGCTCTATAACCATAGGAACCCGACGACGAAATGTAGCCAGCAAGGCAGCTGACTGCACCTCTGTCGTAGCCATAATTAACATAACAGCTACTTGGCGCAGACTTTCGGTTTCCCCCATCCGTCGAAACTTTCCTTTATCAATAAGATAAAATAAAATTTCCTGCCCTTCTGGCGGCAGCCGGTGTACTTCGTCTAAGAATAGAATCCCACCATCAGCTTTTTCAATGAGCCCTTCCTTAGAGCGCTCAGCCCCAGTAAAGGCGCCTTTCGTATGACCACACAACTGCGAGAGCAATAATTGCGGATTATCGGCATAATCCGCACAATTAAAAACTACAAAGGGAGCCCTCATACTCAGTCTTCCTGAGTCCACAGCAAAACGATACATCGCTTCTGCTAGATCGCTTTTCCCAACCCCAGTTGCACCTAGCAGCAAAGTATGAAGTCCTTTAGGAGGATACAAAATAGCTGCTTTTGCCTGCTCGATAATGGGAAATAGACTTCCCTTCTGCCCAATCAAGTTATCAAATGCAGTACTGACAAATTCTTTACCTCCATTGTCAGCAACTGTACCCATATTGGGAGAAGAGACAACACGTTTTATTTCTTCCATACTATACAATGCATTGCTTAACAACTGTTCTATTGTAAAACGAGATACAGAAAAACCCATTTGCTGTAATTTTCCCGTTACCCCTCGTTTGGATATACCCGGATTGCTTTCTAGGATTTGCCGAATTGTTTCACATAAAATGGGTTTTCTCCGTTCTCTAGAGTCAGGGATCTTCAACTTTTGCCGCAACAGGGTAGCTTCACCGCGGGAAATAGACAATTTCTTTGCCAATACTTCATCCGTATAAGGATTTTTTCTATCCTCAGTATCAATTAATACATGTAATCGTTCTTCCTTCATCCCCATCATAATCTCCCCTTTGCAGCATTAATTGAAAGCGGAAGATCCTCCCTTTCTATACGCTACCATATAAATGTAGCATGTAGAAGTCAGATATGCCTAGTGATTTTGCCCATATTCATATAAAAATACATTTCTTGCTTTTTCAATTTCAGATGGATGCAGAGGTATGGGATCTCCTTTGCATTTGGCTAAATGATAGACTTTTGCTCCATCTTCCAGCATTACTGCGGCCACTAATGCATGTCTAACCGATATCCCCACAGCTATCACTCCATGATTCGCTAATAAACAGGCATTTTTATCGCCGATTGCTTCTATCACAGCAAATCCAATTCCCCCCTCGCCAACGGGGCTATACTTTGAAATAGGAACACTACCGCCGACTTCGTTTGCCAGGGTAGTGCTACAGCAGGGAATTTCCTGATGCAGCATGGCAAAACTACAGGCATAAGGCGAATGGGTATGTATAATACCATACAGATTGGGTTTATTCTTGTATATATATAAATGGTCTTGTAAATCCACAGAAGCCTTCCATTTTCCCTCCACCATATTTCCTTTGCTATCTACGATTACAATATCCTCTGGATTTAGTTTCTCATAATCCATGCCACTTGGGGTAATCGCGATATATCCGCTTTCTTTATCTCTACCACTTACATTACCTCCTGTAAGTGTTACTAAACCATAGCGAACTAATTGTAAAGCTGCCTCCAAAACCTCTTTTCTAAGATCCTCCAGCATTATACTTTCTCCTCCTTATACTTACTTCAATACATTGCTTGCCGATATATTAAAAGAATACCGGCAAGCAGTATAGCAATATTAAGCTTGTATATCCTCCTGGGCATCTCTACGCTTCGTAATTTTGCTATTAATAACGGCCATAGCTCCAACGACCGCTACCAAAACAGCCACACCAACAACCTTTAAACCAGTCAGCTGCAAAATAATCCAGGTGAGGGGATTGGCTCCATCACAAATAGAAGCAATCTGCGTAGCTCCACTCGGCATTTTGAAATTAGCATTTATGGCAAGCTGAGTATGTAATGGCGCCATATCCGTAGCAATTAGTAATCCTATCGTCACCATGACCAGCCCTACAATAAAGGTTCTAAACACATTGCCTTTGGTTACCGGAACCACCATAGCCAGCATGAAGGGAAGTACTGCTAAATCAGCAAAGGGAAGTACTCGATTTCCGGGGAGCACAGCGGCCAAGATAATGGTAATCGGCACAAGCACTAAGGCAGCTGCCATACAAGCAGGATGTCCGATAGCCACAGCCGAGTCTAATCCAATATAGATTTTTCCGGCATTCTTAAACCGTTTCTGAATAAATTCTTGTGCTGAATCGGATATGGGTAAAAGCCCCTCCATAAGCATAGAAGCCATTTTTGGAATCAGCACTAAACATCCTCCCATTGTAATACCTACCGTTAAAATGGTTTTCACATCATATCCCGCAAGAGCCCCAATAAGCAAACCCAATATGCTGCCAATAATGAGAGGTTCACCAAATATACCAAACTTTTCTTGTAATGTTTCCGGATCCGCTTTGACATCTCGGATGCCAGGAATCATATCAATGATTTTGTTAATTACAATAGCAATAGGAACATAGGCTGCCGAAAAACCATGTGGCAGGGAAACGCCGGGTAGTTTGTTGTATTCTTCTACTCCAGGGGCTGTCCAATCTGCCAGATAAAATACAATGATCATATTAACAATAGCAGCAAAACCACCCCACAATATACTATCTGTAGCCGCTGTAACCAAGGCACCAGTAAAAGCAAAGTGCCAATAATCCCAAATATCTACATCAACCGTTCTTGTCTGCTTCGTAATCAAAAGTATAATATTGACTACCAATCCAATCGGTATGATGATCGCTCCCACAGTTGATGCAAAAGCAATAGCAGCTGCAGCAGGCCATCCCACATCAATCACGGTTAATTGCAACCCGAGCTTTTCTACCATAGCGTGTGAAGCTGGACCTAGCGTACTGGTTAATAAACCGATAACTAAGTTTAAACCAATGAATCCTACACCAACCATTAAACCTGATCGGATCGCCTTGCTTAATTTAGCACCTAAGCATAACCCTAATATGGTAATAATAATTGGCATCATAACACTGGCACCTAGGCTGACAATATAACTTATAATTTCCACGTATGATTCCCCCTCAATTAAATTTTGAGATGATCAATAATTTGCTCTACTACTTTATCCACCCCAATTCCAGTTAAAAAAGCCGTTCCTGTTACTACCGGAATATTAATTTTTGCCGATACCTGAGTTGTTGCCACTACTAAGTCATTGTCCGATGCCATGGACGCGATTTCCGCAATTTTACATTGATTAATCTTTACTAGCTTCAATTTGCCTCTTTTTTCTAGAGCATCCTTTAATTTATTAACTGCCATCGTAGAGGTACATACCCCAGTTCCACAAGCAACCAAAATTCTTTTTTCTCCAGCCATGTCCTTTTCCTCCTCAAATTTGTACTATGCTCTTACCTTATTTCCAGTCACAATCTCTGTTTGATATAGGCTCCATCCCTCCTCTCTTTTTTTCTTAGCAAGCAAGGGCAGAAAGCAATAACTGATACGTAGCACTTGTACTTGTTTTAGATGCCAAGTTATGTAGAAGCTCCTTATCCTGGAACAAACCTGCCAATTTTTGCAGGAATGCAGGCTGCTCATGAGCATCCTTTAATGCCAGCATAAATATAATAGAAACCTCAATCTCCACATTGGGATTCTCCATATTGGCAAAACGAACCGGCTTTTCTAGCACGCCTACTGCCATAGCACAATGGACGACATGCTCTACATCAGTGTGGGGAATAGCCACATTAATTTCTCCCGTGCATAATCCCGTAGGGAAAGCTCTCTCCCGTTTTTTTACTGCCTCTAAATAGGTATCCTTTACAAAACCGTATTGTTCCAAACCAAGTGCCAGCTTCTCAAATGCATCCTCTCGGTTGCTTGCCACAAGGGGCACCATCATTAGCTCTTCCTTTAGCAGCAGCGTAAAATCCACTATAATCAAATCCTCCTTTGACTCAATTTTGTTTTCTTGTACATGCTTCATTACAATAGAACCTTATTGCCCGTAAGCGATTCTGATACTATATACTGCAAATAACGTGCCAAACAAAATATACCATTGAAATCATATATACACGCTATGAATAGTCTGATTTTTTCTATTGTGCGGCCTCGTATGCTTACATTTTCAGATTATTCTTTACAATTTATACCGATAGATCATGTTAAATAACATTATCTGCCAACATTCTCGCTAATTGGCATTTTCAGTTACACTCGAAAATGCAAGCAAGCATAATCTTTTAAAAACTTATAACTTCTATTGTGTGATATACAAAAATGCCGGATTAACAACTTCACAGTGTTTTTCCGGCAATAGGATTTGATAGCAACATTACAATATGAATTTTGAAAATTTTCTAGTAAATGATCCTCCCAATCGTACTAAGAGGAAAGACATATTTTCGAGGAAAATCCTTCTGCGGCATGGTAGGAAGAACGTACCAACGGGCCACAGGCAGCATGAGAAAAGCCAAGCTGTTTTGCTAATTTCTGGTAAGATTGAAACTGTTCCGGCACTATATATTCTGCAACTGGAATATGCTCTGAGGAAGGAGCCAGATATTGTCCTACTGTCAAGCTATCACATCCTACACTGCGCAAATCAGCTAGCGTAGCTGCAACCTGAGCTGGTGATTCTCCCAGACCAACCATAATTCCTGACTTGGTTACGATCTGAGGAGCATTTTTCTTCACGTATTGCAGCACACCTAAAGACCGCTGATAATCGGCTTGAGGACGCACACGCGAGTATAAGGCGGGGATGGTCTCCACATTGTGATTGATTACTTCCGGTTGAGCAGCAATAATGATGTCTAAGGCACTTTCTTCACCTTGGAAATCCGGAATTAAAACTTCAATTACGAGTTCTGGAGAAAGCTCACGGATTCTTTTTATGGTTTGTGAGAAATGCGCAGCCCCCCCATCGGCAAGATCATCACGTGTAACGGAGGTAATAACTACATAGTTAAGCCCTAACTTCTTCACCATTTGAGCGACACGCTGCGGTTCATCTTGATCTACAGGTTGAACAACACCTTTAGGAACAGCACAAAATCGGCAGCGCCTTGTACATTGACTACCTAATATCATAAATGTAGCTGTCCTCGACGCATAACACTCACCAATATTAGGGCAATGAGCCCCAGAACAAACCGTGGTCAAAGAGAATTCATCCAACATCCCATACATCTCTTTGACACTGCTATTTCCTGACACATGCCCCTTCAGCCAAGATGGTTTTACTGTTTCTCCTAACCAGCGTCCTTCTGCCATCTCCCAATGTTCAATGCCAAATACAGCCATAAAATGGGTGGTTACTGTTTCTCGTACCGTCTGCATTTGGGGTGCTTTCCCCAATATCTTCGCCATGCTGGTTACACCTCGCCCTGTAATCCCGCAAGGTGTAATCAATTGGAAATAGGATAAGTCCGCGTCAATATTTAGAGCAAAACCATGATAGCTCAGCCAGCTTTTCATACCAATACCAATGGCGCAGATCTTTTCCTTTCCTACCCATAAACCTGTGTATTCCTCATCTCTAACCGCTTCAATTCCATAATCTCTCAAGGTGCGAATTACGACTTCTTCCAGTTTTTCCACATAAGCATGAACATCCTGACCATAATGACGCAGATCCAGCAGGGGATAGCCAACCAACTGACCCGGACCATGGAAAGTAACATCCCCGCCCCGATCCACCTGGCAAACTTCGCAGTCCTTGGCTGTAAGCACAGCATCATCTGCAAGAATATTGGCCCTTTCTCCTTTGCGTCCTAGAGTGATTACGGGGGGATGCTCCAGCAATACCAATGCATCTTCGTTAATATATCCCAGGCGCCGCCCTTTGACAAAGGATTTCTGAAATTCCCAGCCATGCTGATAGGGAGTAAGTCCCCAATTTAATACAATCACAACTCCACCTCCTAGACCACATCAAATTCTAGCATTTAAGAGAAATTGATGTATCCTTTAAAACATATAAAACGAATCGAACCACAAAGACGCAAAGTACACAAAGGGTTTAGTTATTCTTTGTGGTTCGTAGAATTTTATTGTTAACACCACATAGGCTGAGCCTCTCTTACAAATATTTTCTTGAGTTCATTAGATTACAGCTACTTTGCTATAAAGTGTATGCCTTGGCCCATTGTCACGTGAGCGGCCTCCATAATGGCTTCTGACAAGGTAGGGTGAGGATGAATCACATGGGCCAGTTCTTCCAGGGTAGCTTCCATGGATTTTGCCAATACGCCTTCCGAAATCAGATCGGTTGCATGAGGTC
The DNA here is from genome assembly GCF_020819555.1 of Pelosinus baikalensis. NCBI lineage: Bacteria > Bacillati > Bacillota > Negativicutes > Selenomonadales > Sporomusaceae > Pelosinus > Pelosinus baikalensis. Next base: position 56,748 of record NZ_JAJHJB010000028.1, on the reverse strand, counting down.
CAACAATATGCACTCCCACGATTTCACCATATTGTTCCTCACAAATTATTTTTACAAAGCCATTTGTTTCTCCGTAAGCCATGGCCTTGCCACTCGCTTGAAATGGAAATTTCCCCACTTTTATATTGCCATATTTCTCTTTGGCTGCTTGTTCATTCATACCAACCCAAGCAACTTCCGGATTAGTATAAATGCAAGAAGGAATGGCATCACCATGATAGGAAGAATTCATTCCCGCTGCGTTTTGCGCTGCAACAATCCCTTGAGCGGAAGCCACATGTGCCAGTTGAATACCGCCTACTACATCTCCAATCGCGTAAACTCCGGAAATACTGGTTTCCATTTGTGCATTCACCGGGATACCCTTTTTCCCATGTAAATGTAGGGTTTCAATTCCTGCAATGCTTATTGCCCGCCCAGTTGAAACCAGTACTTTTTCCCCTTCTACCCTATAAGCTATATTATCAATCTGATACTCAACGACTAAATTAGCTTCTGCCTTTGCTATCTTGCTCACTTTGGCATTGGTAAAGAAGGTCACTCCCAATTTTTCCAAAGATCTTACCAGCACTTCTACTGCTTCTTTGTCTGCCATAGGTAAAAGAACAGGCATCATCTCAATGATGGTTACCTTGCAGCCAAAGGTCTGCATTAAATAAGCAAATTCCAAGCCGATAACGCCGCCGCCAATAATCACCATGGATTTTGGAATGGCTCCTAAATCTAAGGCTTCATCACTGGTTATGACCCCCGGAAGATCAAATCCGGCAATCGCTGGAACAAAAGGCTTTGAGCCCGTAGCCAAGATTAGTTTTTCGGTTGTAATCGTTGTAATTCCTGATTTTTCATTAATTTCCACTTCGTGAGGGGTAATCACCTTACCGCTTCCTATATATAAATCGATTTTATTCGCCTGAATTAAACCTTTTACGCCATTAACCAGCTGTTTTACAATACCATCCTTGCGAGCAAAAATTCTCTTTGCATCCACGCTGACAGGGGAAGCTTCAATACCAAATTCTTTTGCCTTATTGATCGTTTCATAGACTTCTGCACTTCTAAGCAAAGCCTTGGTAGGAATACATCCCCGATTCAGGCATGTTCCCCCTAGAGAATCTTTTTCCACCAATGCCACTTTTAGTCCGCATTGAGCAGCTTTAATGGCAGCTACATAACCGCCTGGACCTCCCCCTAGTACTACAACCTGATAGTTCATCGGTTTTCCTCCTTAAAAGAGACCTTGTGTACTCTCGGAAAATAGCCACATATTAGCTGTAACCAGGCAAAAGATGAGCCTAACTATAAGCGTAGGTTAAGTAACAGGTTGAAGCGCTAGTTATGCTCATCCTTTGCCGTCCTAAATAAGACGTTCCGAGAAGCTACAGGACTCTTACCTATTTTAGATAAGCTGTAAGTAATCTTCTAACAGTTCTTTTATTCTTCTTAAAAATTCTGCCGCTTGCGCTCCATCTACTGCCCGATGATCAAAGGAAAGAGATAGGGACATTCGCGGCTGAATTATCATTTCTCCATCCTTGACAACTACTTTCTCCTGCAATTGTCCAACCCCAAGAATACAAACCTCTGGAGCATTTACAATGGGCGAGAATGTATCGATGCCATACATGCCTAGGTTGGTTACGGTAAAAGTCCCCCCTGACATTTCGTCCGGCAGCAATTTCCCCTCTTTTGCCTGCACCGCCAATTCTTTTGCCCGCTTTGTAATTTGCTCGATACTGAGAGTGTCTGCATTTTTAATGACTGGCACCACTAAACCATTTGGCAAGGCTACTGCCATACCTACATTCACTTCATCACAAATTTCCAAACCATCCGAATGCAGCCTGGCATTAATCACTTGCTGGTATTCCCGTAATGCTTTGGCGACTACTTTAATAATAAGGTCATTATAAGAAGGCTTTACACCGATGCGTTTTTCAATACCAGGTATAAGCTTTTTACGCAGTTCTACCATACCTGACATATCTACTTCCATGTTATGAGTAACGTGAGGCGCTGCCCATGCATCTGCCATATGATCGGCGATGACTTTACGCATTCCTGCTAACGGTTTACGAACTCCTTTGGCTTTAGGTCCTGCTTTTACCAACACATTCTCAACATCGTTTTTCATGATTTTGCCGCCAATACCAGTACCTGCAACTTCCGCTAGTTCCACACCTTTATCCTGGGCAATTTTTTGCGCCAGCGGACTGGCTTTATAATTCGCAACGTCTATTGCAATAATTCTTCCGCCAGGGCCGCTTGGAGGAACGGCACGTAAATCAATTCCGTCCTCACGGGCTGCGCGTTTTGCTGCCGGACTGGCTTTCACTTTACCGCCAATTCCTTCTGCGCTTTGCACAGGAGCAGCAGTTGTTGCTGCCACTTGCGCTGTATGCTGTTCTTCGGTCTTTAGAGCTGCAGCAGCAGCATGGCTCTTTACCTTCTCTCCCGGCTGACCAATATAAGCAATAGGTTTGTTAACCTCAACAATATCACCCTCAGCTGCAATTATGGCTAGTACTTGCCCCGCAGCAGGAGCCTCGACTTCCATATTTACTTTATCAGTCAATATCTCCAGCAATATTTCGCCTTCCGCAACCTGATCTCCGACCTTTTTAAACCAAGTAACAATGGTACCTTCTTCCATGGTCATCCCGAGCTTCGGCATTAACAGTTCTGTTGCCATCCTATATTCCTCCTACTTATACAATTTCCCTAACTGCGTTCACGATGTCATCTACCTGAGGCACAGCACTCTTCTCCAGTTCCATACAATAAGGGATCGGAATGTTTTTTCCTGCAACGCGTTTTATCGGTGCATCCAAATAGTCAAAGGCTTCACTTTCCATCACTTCAGCTGCCACTTCACCGCCGAAACCGCCTCGTTTGCAAGCTTCATGCACAATGATCAGCTTACCGGTCTTAATTACGGATTTCACCAGTGTTTCTTTGTCAAAAGGCACCAAGGTACGAGGATCAATTACTTCAACATCGATGCCCTCTTTCGCTAAAATTTCTGCAGCTTCTAACGATCGGTGAACCATTACTCCTGTAGCAAATACAGTGACATCTCTGCCAACTCGCTTTACATCTGCTACTCCAAAGGGAATGACATAATCCTCTTCCGGTACTTCTCCTTTTTTGTTATATACCGTTTTTGTCTCAATGAATACAACAGGATTGTCATCACGAATCGCTGTTTTTAATAAACCTTTCACATCATAAGGAGTGGAAGGCATAACTACCTTTAAACCAGGTACATGAACAAGCCAAGCCTCTAAACTCTGAGAATGCTGAGCTGCCGCACCTGTTCCGGAACCTCCCGGCATTCTTAGCACCATAGGAACCTTTGCTTTACCGCCAAACATATAGCGCATTTTAGCTGCCTGATTGACCAAGGAATCCATAGCAATTGTAATAAAGTCACTAAACATAATTTCCGCGATGGGACGCAGACCTGTCACAGCAGCACCTGCCGCAGCACCTGCAATAACGCCTTCAGAAATGGGAGTGTCCCGTACTCGTTCTTCGCCAAATTCCTCAAGCATGCCCAAGGATACGCCAAAAGCGCCACCATATACCCCTACATCTTCACCTAGTAAAAATACATTTTCATCCCGGCGCATTTCTTCTTGCATGGCTTGTCTTACAGCCTCTTTATAGGTTATCAGTGCCATAGTCATTCACTACTCCTTTACAACATTATGCGTATACATCTTCCTCTAAAGTTTCAATACCAGGGTAAGAGCCCTGTTGGGCAAATTCTACAGCACGAGCTATATCGTCTTTCGCACCAGCCGTAATTTCCTCTGACTCTTGCTGCGAGATTACATTGCTTTTAATCAGATATTTTTCAAAGGCTTTAATGGGACATCGATCCTTCCAGGCTTCAATTTCTTCTTTTGTCCGATACCGATTGGCATCACTCTTGGAGTGTCCCAGCCATCGATACGTGATTCCTTCCACAATAGAGGGACCTTCACCACTTCTGGCACGTTCTACTGCTGCTAAGGTTGCTTCATATACTTTTATAGGATCATTGCCGTCCACAGTAATACCCGGCATTTCATAAGAAGCAGCACGATCCGCTATATTGGCAACCGCGGTACTTCTTGCAACCGACATTGACATACCATAATGATTGTTGGTGCACATAAATACCACAGGCAGCTTCCAAATAGCCGCTAAATTCAAGGCTTCATGGAAAGAGCCTTCATTGCTGGCCCCATCACCAAAGAAGCATAAAACTACTTTTCCAGTTTTCTTCATCTGCTGTGTAAGAGCAGCGCCTACTGCAATGGCAAAGCCACCGCCAACTACGCCATTGGCTCCTAAATTACCTTTTTCTAAATCGGCAATATGCATAGAACCGCCCTTCCCTTTGCAATAACCGTTGGATTTTCCCATCAATTCAGCCATCATACGATTTAAGTCTGCATCTTTACCGATGCATTCCCCATGTCCCCGATGGGTACTGGTAATTAAATCATCTGCATGCAGCGCAGCAGTAGAACCAATAGCAAATGCTTCTTGACCAATTGACAGGTGAGTCGTACCATGAATCATACCTTTTGCAAAAAATGCATCAACCTGGGATTCAAAAAACCGAGTATGCAACATTTTCTTATACCAGCTTATTAACGTTTCGTTACTTAATGTCATTGTCAATTCCTCCTATATACTTAGTCATTACGATAGATTGAAAGAATCCTTCTATAATAATCACTCCTTTAATACTATTCTAAATTGTTATGTTTTGTGAACATCGGTTCATGATAACGAACGAATGTTCACGAATGACTAAAAAAATAGATGAATATAACTTATAAAGAATTATTCACCAGGGTTGCTGACCTAAAAATTGCAGCAATGAAAATCTTCCAACATCTGTTCAGTGTTTTAACTTTTGTAATTTTTCTTAATTTTATAGTAATTCAATTTTTTCATTCTGTCAATAATAAAAATAGCTTTATTTACATCCATCTGCCTTACTTCTTTACTGCATCTATAATCGTTTCCAGCTACTTTACAGTAGAAATGGAACATAGTATAATTTAGTCACTATAAGGCGGTTGGTTATTCGAATAGTCTTAACGTAACGATTTCCTTGTACCATCTATATGAAAAAAGTGATTTCACTTTTTGTCAATTTTTTTGAGGTGAATAATGTCTATTTACGATAACGAAGCCACATTTATAGCCAAAATTGCATGGCTATACTATGTCCAAGGCCTAACCCAAGACAATATTGCCAGTAAATTAGGTTGCTCACGACCTACCATCACACGTCATTTAGCAAAAGCCAAAGAACTTGGAATTGTAGAAATAAAAATAGCAGACCATTTTCGTACCTGCTTTGATACGGAATATGCTTTAAAAGCTCGTTTTGGGCTAGAAGAGGTCATTGTGATTCCATCTGGCGACACATTAAGTGAAAATCTAAAAGGTGTTGGAAAAGCTTGCGCTGATTACCTGCAACGAACACTGCAGGATCAGGATATTTTAGGCATAGCCTGGGGCTCTTCGATTTATGAAGTAGGTAAGGCTCTACAACTGAAAAAAGACTTAGACCTAACAGTGATTCAACTAATGGGTGGACTAAACAGCAGTGAAAAAATAAACCCAGAAGAAATTGTCAAACTGATTGCAACGCAGCTGCGCGCTTCAGGGATATGGCTTAATACACCAGCGATTGTCAGCTCTGCTAAAATCAAGAAAGCGCTGCTCAGCGACCCAGGTGTCAGCAGTGTTTTGGCGAAAGCCCAAAGTTGTACCAAAAGCCTCTTTGGCTTAGGAGAAGTCAGCCTTGATTCCTCTTTAATCGTTAGCAATGGCATTACCAATGCAGAGATGGAACAACTCCATGAATTGGGCGCCGTAGGCAACATCTTAGGTCAGTTTTTTGATATCAATGGTAAACTTATTCATTCTTTCTTGGAAGATCGCCTCATTGCTGCACCTTTGGATACGCTGCAGTCCATTCCGCTTCGCATTGGCGTAGGCAGTGGCGGGCACTATAAAGTGAAGGCCATTTTAGGAGCTCTCCACGGTCGTTTTATCAATGTTCTGATCACGGATGAAGAAACTGCACAGGAAATACTAAAAAGAACGTAGAATATCTTTGTATTAGGTATTTCTTTTTTATTACTCAGTCGTAAACAATTGTTTACGATATCGAACCATTGTTTATAGATCTATATGCTTGCTACCTTAGAAACCATATTTTATATAAAGATCTTTCGTTACATATTCTATACTAAAATTCCCCAGAAAATAAGGAGGGTCCACTATGTGCAAAGAGTCTTTTAAAGCGGTTTTAGTCTGCATGCGCTGTAATCAAGAGACTGTTCATGATATTGAATACAATAACAAACTAATTGTACAAATTTCTTGTGAAGAGTGCGGAAAAACCATCGGTCCTTATAAGCAGATTACCGCAACTCCTCTGCCAAGCAACCTGACCCATAAAACCACTATCACCTCTTCTCCCACTCCAATCGGTAATACAGCCTTAGCAAATGAAAATACCAGGTTTGAGAAATCATCCAAAAGTTCGTCTTACCAGAGCTATGGTGAGTTGCTATTATCGCGTATTATAACAAAGCCCTCCCGTTTAAATCAAGAAATCCATAAAGACTTGACAACATTCCTTTATTCTATTCCTGTTCGCTTTATGACGAAACCTGTGCGTATCGCTAAAGAATACCGCACACTGAAGGATACTTTGCATAGATAATAATCGAGTAGCCGCTGAATAATTATTTTATCCAGCGACTCCGGATAGAAGGGCTACGCAATTCGTAGCCCAGCCCCCCACAGAACTAGGCGTGCAGATTTTCCGCACCTAGCTCTTCAGAATTGATTCACAGCATTGCCATTAGATTTGGCCCATGTCGGGCGCACTGAAATAGAGACATCTGCTACTTTCTTGGTTGAATGATATGAGAACTTATTCACACCACAGAAAGGAACAGATATCTCTATTTTCTTGTCATTGGAATTATTTGGTAAAAATGTTCATTTATAGCTTATTCATAACGTAATGCTTCGATAGGATCTAGCAATGCTGCTTTTCTGGCTGGATAAATGCCAAAAAACAAGCCGACCGCAATAGAGAATCCAAAAGGAACCAGAATCGATACAGCCGATATTACAGTATTCAAACCTCCAAAAGTTGAAATGGCAAATGCGGCCAAAATTCCCAGAAAAATCCCAAAAATACCGCCTAATACACCAATGACCACCGATTCAATCAAAAACTGCAACATGATATCACGATATGTCGCACCTAATGCCTTTCTAATACCGATTTCTCTAGTTCGCTCCGTCACCGACACCATCATGATATTCATGATACCAATACCGCCAACCAATAGTGATATGGCCCCAATACTACCTAAAAGCAGCGTAATAGTTCCTGTCGTTTCTGCCATCATCGCCATGATACTGGTTAAATTGCGTACTGTAAAATCATCTTCTTTAGTTCCACTGATTTTATGCCGTTGTCGTAGCAAACTGGTGATTTGTTCCTGCGCCTGATCCATTCCTTCCATTTTCGTAACTTGGATACTAATCGAATTGAGGTAGGTGATACCCACTAATCGTTCTTGCGCCGTTGTTAGTGGCACTAGAACAATGTCATCCTGATCTTGCCCCATGCTTGATTGACCTTTACTATCCAAAACACCGACAACCAGATAAGGAGCATTATTAATGCGTACATTTTGTCCAGTCGGATTCATCTCACCAAACAAGTTTTCTGCAACAGTGGCCCCAAGAACCGCCACCCGATTACGGGAATTTATGTCCGGCTGAGAAACGAAACTACCGCTGCCCACCGTCAAACTTTTAATGGCCATATATTCGGGCGTAACACCGTATACAGTTGTTGTCCAGTTCTGATTTCCGGCAATAATCTGGTATGACTTACTAACAGAAGGTGATACATAATCAATGCCTTGTATCGTTTTCTTTATATACTCAGCATCTTCCAATGTTAAGGTTGTGCTGCTGCCAGAAGCGGAGCGCACCCCCTGGGAAGAGGCTGCTCCTGGAGTCACAATCAGCATATTGCTGCCTAAACTAGCAATTGAATTCTGCACCTTTTCCTTAACGCCCATTCCAATAGATACCATGGAAATAACCGCTCCTACCCCGATAATAATACCCAGCATAGTCAAAATAGAGCGAAGCTTATTTGCCACTAAAGCCCGCAATGCGATCGCAATGCTTTCTTTAAACATGATACTGCTCCTTTACCTCATCACTTATGATTAATCCGTCACGTACCGTGATGACGCGTTTCGCAGATTGGGCAATGTCTGGTTCGTGAGTAACCAAAATAATGGTTTTTCCTTGTTCATTTAAATCGCCAAATATCCGCATGATGTCAACACTGGAGCGACTGTCAAGATTTCCCGTCGGTTCATCAGCCATAATAATGCTCGGTTCATTGATCAGTGCTCTGGCAATCGCTACTCGCTGCCGCTGACCACCTGACAGTTCATTGGGCATATGCTGTTTACGAGAAGCTAGTCCAACAGATTCCAGAATCGCAGCCGCTCGATTCAATCGTTCCTTTTCTGCTATTCCAGCATAAACTAAAGGCAATGCCACATTTTCCCATGCCGACACTCGTGATAACAAATTAAAATTTTGAAACACGAAGCCAATGCGTTTATTTCTGGTTTTCGCTAGCTCATCATCAGTCAAAGTAGCAACTTCCTGCTCCTCTAACAAATAAGATCCACTGGTGGGACGATCAAGGCAGCCAAGGATATTCATCATTGTCGACTTACCTGAACCTGATGGTCCCATAATGGCAACAAACTCTCCATTTTCTATTTCTAGTGAAACCCCAGCAAGTGCAGCCACTGTTTCTTCACCAATTTTATAGCATTTTGTAATTTCCTTCAGTGTAATCCCCATGATCGTTCAACTCCTTCTCCCCCTACATGGGCGGTGGTGGGCCACTATCTTTTTGCTTAGAAGAACTTTGGCTTTGCGATTTAGTATAAGAAATGATTAATTTATCATTATCTTGTAAACCACTGATAATTTCAATTTTATCGTTACTTGTCAGACCAACCGTAACTGGAACATTCTCGCTCGTTCCATTATTGCGCAATACCATTACATATTGACCACTGGTACTTGTTTTTAAAGCGGACAACGGAATTAACAATGCATTATCCTTCTCATCAACCTTGATATTGACTCGTGCCGTCATTTCTGTTTTCAACAAATTCTCTGGATCTTCTACTAGTAATGTTACATAGTAATATATAACACTACTAGTAGTAGAAGAGGACGACGATGACGATGAGGACGAAGAGGAGGAGGATGAGGACGTACTCGTAGTACTTGTTGAGATCTGTCCAATTTTACTAACGCTGCCTGTAAAAGTATGATTCTGATAAGCATCTACGGTAAATGTCGCTGATTGACCAACTTTTATCTTACCAATATCGGTCTCATCTACCTTTACCTTTACCTTCTTTCGTGAAACGTCTCCAATCATCATAATAACCGTCTGGTCACTCACACCTGCCGTTACCAAAGTGCCTACCGATATTGGTTCTCCCAAAACAACACCCTCCATAGGAGATACCAATACTGTTTTTTCTACATTTGACTTAGCCTCATTATAGTTAGCTACAGCAGTCTGATAGTTTAACTGTGCCTCTTCAAGATCAGCGTCCGATTTAGCACCAATAGAATGTAAATACTGCATCCGCTTATATATTGCCCCCGTATTATTCATTGAATATTGGGCCTTATCCATTGTGATCTCAAGGGCCTTATCATCTAAGATTGCCAGAATCTGGCCGACTTTTACATAATCATTTTCTTTGACTTTAATTTCCTTAATCAATGCCGTAACCTGCGACGAAATATCTACCGCATCGACGGGCTTTACTGTTCCAGTCGCAGATACACTGGAGGTAATTTTCCCTCTGGTTGCCGTCACCGTTTCCTGATTAACAGACGCTTTAGCTTGTTGTGCATAATTGTAGTACCAGACTCCACTGATAATCCCTAGCAAAACAACAATACCTACTGCTACTATTTTCTTATTTATTTTTTCCCACATGTCATTGCCTCCTAGTCCATTCCCATGGCATTTTCTAATTTTGCCTTGTATGTAACATAATCATATTGCGCTGCAATATAGTTATTCTTTGCTGTCGTTAATGCTAATTGTGCATCAATAACATCAAGAATGACTCCTTCTCCTACTCGATATTTAGCCTCAGCAATGAAATAATCTTCTTCTGCCTTATGCACAGCAAACTGTGTTGTCTCAATCCGCTTTTCAGCTTCCCTTACTCCCAGATAGTATTCTTTTACAGCAAGTTCTACCGATTCTTCCTGTGCTGTCAACTCCAAACGAGCTGTATCTGCAGTACTTCGCGCTTTTTTGACTTTGTTATTGGTAACTTGACTATCAAATACATTCCAACTGCTTGTTACCCCAACATAAACCTCATTGTCATCCTTAGGCAAAATACTACTTCCCCACCCGGTTGCCGCAGTAAGCGAAACCGATGGCTTCTTGCCAGCTTTAGCAACATTGATATTTTGCTCCGCCTCATCAATAGCAAGGCGGTACTTTTTCACATCTGGACGATGCTCCACAGCAAAAGCTACACACTCATCCATCGTCTTATTAACGGGGGTAAATTGAAAATCCTCAACAAATTCAATGGGTTCAGAGCTTTTCCAGCGAATCAGATTTTTGAAAGTATTAACTGCTACTTCATAGGAATTTTTAGCCTTTATTAAAGTCTGCTGGGCGTCTGTCAGTTCTACTTCTGACCGCAATACATCTGATTTTGCAACATTGCCAGCGCTATACTGCGCTTTAACGTCATCGAGATGCAGCAAATAATTATCTACTGTTTCCTGATCGACAGCCTGAGTTTTGCCAGCTTCTACTACATCATAATAGGCGGAAATGGTTTTAAATTTCACATCCTGCCTAGTTTTCAGCAGACTTAGACCAGCTATCGTCACATCTGTTTTGGCAATCTCTATATTTCCTTCATTTTCTCCACCACTGTATAGGGGTAAAGAAAGCGTAATATCGCTCGAGCTAGTAGCTGCCGAATGGTGAATCTGCTTCAGATAAAAAGTATTAGAAGTATCAATCGATATCCCACGGCTGCCTTTTGTGCTCTGTAACGTATATTCAGCTTGTTTTTCACTATTAATGGCGATCTTAATATCCAGGTGATTTTCCAGTGCCATATTTACTGCTTGTTCTACTGTGAGGGGTGCGGCAAACCCCATCGTGGTCCTGACCAATAAATATAATCCCAAAATACCGGCACTTCCCGGCTTTACATATTGTCTTAATAAACTCAATTTAAATCCTCCTTATCATGCGCCCTCTATTGTTTTATTGTTTTTTGGCTCAACACTAAAATGTTGCATTCGGCTTTTATGCGTAACAGATAGTAGTGTCGGTTTCTAGTAAAATAACTTCAATGTTTCGGAAAATTTTATAGGTCAAGTATCGTTTTTCTGTGTTGAGCCTTGTTTTTTTGTAATAGTAACATATAAATGTTACTTAATTGTTACAGTAATAATCAACACACGTGATAATCAAAGTAAAATACTCATGCAGTTGTCAAGCCGCATGAGTATTTTACTTCTTTGGAATACATTTCACTAATTTTAAAGTAGAATTTGTACAATATATCGAGAAATGTAAAAAACATAGTACCCTAGCAAGGATACGAGAGTCATCAATATAATTACGATATTTTTCCAAGAATAAAACCACAGATTTCCTGTCGAAATATACATAACAACATTCTCCTCACTTTATAGTTTTATTTTTTTAAATATTTTTATGGTAATCTTAGTTAACACAATATTCAATCCCGTTGCCAAACTCACGCATCCCAAAGATGAGTTAGTCCCTACTATAACGATAAAATGTTTTTATTTCTATAAAATACTTTTATTCTAATTATGAAGGAATTTTGTTACAGTTTTGTTACAGAAATTTATACAAATATAGCAATTCATTGACATCTTCCGTCATACTCTTTATGCTAAAAATAGAACTACGAATGCCGTCGAGTCATAAGGAGGTAAAACTCATGAATAAAACAATCTTAATTGTTGACGATGAACTGCGTATCAGGAAACTGATTGCTGATTTTCTGGTCCGGGAAGGTTATAGCACCCTAGAAGCTGACAATGGACGCGTCGCCTTGGAGCTCCTGGCAGCAGAACAGGTGGACCTGATCATTCTGGATGTTATGATGCCAGAGCATGATGGCTGGACCGTATGCAGAGAGCTTAGAAAGAAAAGCAATATTCCTGTCATTATGCTTACAGCTAAAGGAGAAGAAGTAGACCAGCTTTTTGCTTTTGAAATTGGTGCCGATGAATACGTCACTAAGCCCTTTAGTCCTAAAGTTTTAACAGCTCGTGTAAACGCATTATTTCGCCGCATAGAAAGAGAAAAAGCCATCGTATATGATGGTTTGGAAATTAATACAACAGCAAGGCAAGTATCTATAAATGATCACTCTCTGGATTTAAGCCCTAAGGAATATGAACTCCTTACCTATTTGACCGAGAATAGCGGTAAGGCATTAAGTCGCCAGCAAATCTTAAATCAAGTGTGGAGTTATGATTACTTTGGTGATCTGCGAACTGTAGATACTCATATCAATCGGCTGAGAACCAAGCTAGGAGATAAAAGCGCACTTGTCCAAACCATCAGAGGATATGGCTATCGATTCGAGGCCGAAAAATGACTGTTTCACTGCGTGCAAAACTCTTTATTATCTTAAGCGGATTGGTGTTATTTTTTGTACTTATGTTCTTAGGGCTCACCCGTGTCGGCTTAGAAAAATTTTATATTTCACAAAAAAAAGAAGCTCTTATTATTAACAGTACCAACTTTGACCTTTTATATCAGGGCAATCCTAAGGAAATGTCTCTGGAGCTAGAGCGAATTACCAATACATTAGGAGCAGCCGTTATTATTTTCACCAAAGAAGGACAGATCAAATACAGCTCTTTTGGTTCCCTTGTAGATGAAGACCCGTCTAGCTCGTCCCCTCCTCCCCCCTTTATTACCAATTCTCTTGATAATCCTGCCCTTTCTCGGACCACACCTCCCCGTTTTCCTCCAGGTCCTCCACCCATCATCAAAAGCAGAGAAATCATTGATAACCGTACCATTTTGGAAATGGAACATGACCAAGCTTTAAGAATCGATTTTATGGTGATTCGCCATAAAATGACAAACGATGACATTTTGATTATAAAACAGCCCCTGGCATTAATATCTGAAAGTGTGAGTGTTGCAGCCCAATTTATTATTTTTACGGGCATACTCGCTGTTGCAGCAGGCTGTATTTGGGCTTTTTTCTTTGCGAAACGCTTTACCCTACCCATCATAGAACTGAATCGCATTGCACAAAGTATGTCACAGCTTGATTTTTCTCAGAAATGTATTATCAACCGCAACGATGAAATTGGCGAACTAGGTAATAGCATTAACCACTTATCTTATCAATTGGATACAGCCATCTCAGAGCTTAACAAAAAAAACCAGCAACTTATGGCAGATGTAGAAAAGGAAAGAAAACTGGATACAATGCGTAAGAACTTTGTATCCAGTGTCTCCCATGAACTAAAAACTCCCCTTTCCCTCATTTTAGGATATGCAGAAGGTTTAAGAGAAAACGTGGCTCGGGATGAGGACAGTAAAAACTATTATTGCTCTGTCATCATTGATGAAGCAGAAAAAATGGATAAATTGGTAAAAGATCTACTAAATCTATCCCAAATTGAATCTGGGTTCTTTCAATTAAGCAGAAACACTTTCGATCTTTCCCTACTCCTGCATGATATTCTTCTCAAATACTCTACCATTTTGACGGAAAGAAAAATTCTTTTGGAAATGAACAACATCGATCCCTATGTAGTATACGGGGATGAACTCCGCATTGAACAAGTATTGCTCAACCTCTTTACCAACGCCATTGACCATGCCGAATTTAAGAAGATCATTAAAATCTGGGTAAAAGAAGCAGACAATCAAATCAGAGTTTTTATGTATAATTCAGGACGCCCCATTCCAGAAGAAAGCCTCGAAAAAATATGGACGAGCTTTTATAAAGTAGACAAAGCTCGAACCAGAGAGTACGGCGGTTATGGTCTAGGCCTATCCATTGTCCGCGCAATCCAGGAATTACACGGCAATCATTACGGTGTAAATAATGTGGAAGATGGTGTTGTATTTTGGTTTGATCTTACCAAAGCAAAAATATAGGAAATCTCTACTAGTCCGTAACTAAATTGTAACAATTTTCCTTCATACTAATCTCAAGGAAGCCACTTATATAAAAGGAGAGATTGAAATGAAGCAATATTTCACAAAAAAATGGTTAGCGGACTGATTTTGGGATGCCTTGCATTATCAGTTGGAGCAGTCGCCTTTGCTCATGATGGACAACAAGAATTCATGCCTGGACCTGGTATGAACCACCAGATGCCTAATCCTGAAAATAGAGAAGAGCATATGAAAAATTCCATAGATAAATTGGTAAATGACGGCACCATCACCCAAAAGCAAGCCACCAAGCTGATCAGCTTTTTTAAAGAAAAAGATGCTCAGCGCAAATCAGAAATGGATAAAACGAGATCCATGACTCCTGAGGAAAGAGATAAATTCTTCAAGGAAAAGTTTAATCAACGTCCAGACATGATCAAAGAATTAAAGGACGCTGCAGGCTTATCTGATGAGCAAGCCAAAGCCGTAGACGATGCACTGCGTCCTCCTCATAGACCAGGTCCTGAAGGCGGTCCATGCTGCCCTAAGCTGCCTACTCCCTAACCAGTACAATCAAAGATATTCAAATAGCCTGCGCTTTTATTTTCTAAGAGTGCAGGCTATTTTTCATGACTACCTCACTCTAAGCTCATACCTGCAAAATATAAGAACGTTAAACCAAATTGGCTACGGATAATTTTTTTCTGGCAGATATGTATCACTTATAGTATATTTAAGTGGACATCACCCGCTTAAAGTACAATTCTTTATCGATTAATTATAGGAAGTGGTTCGATTGACTATTTCAAAATATGAGATTTTCAACACAATTGTGTTGAACTTGGCAGCCTGACCAAAGCCGCTGAGAAAACAAAGTTAAACTGCAAGTCAAATATGAACTAATGGAAGAACGTACTATTTTTGCAAGGTGCAAATGGGATTAGGAATCAGTATTCTTCCTGAACTAATTTTAATTAATATACCTGAGCGCGTAGCTGCAGGCAGTGAAGAAATGGTTGTCTCAATCCGTGAGATTGAAACCATCGGCAAGGAAACAAGCGGACAAACACAAACCGTTTCCGCGGCTAATCGGCTTCCATGGAAGAGATCGCCTCCTCCAGCGAAGCACTGGCCCATCTAGCTGAAGAACTGCAAATAACAATTGCTACGTTCAAACTCTAGGCTCATCCTTTTGAATGATAAGAAAAGCGCTGGTCATTCTTGCAAAACACAGGAACAAATTGAACCACAAAGGCGCAAAGGACACAAAGAGTTCTGTTTTAATTATTCTTAGTGCTCTCCTTTGCGTGCCGCGTCAGCGGCATTGCGCCTTTGTGGTTCATTGTTTTTTACTTGTGTTTTGATTATAGTATCTTTGCTCCTGGGGGCCAATGGATTGCATTGCCGCTCACGCTGAGCGCTGCTTCAGCGATTCCTTCACTCATGGTAGGATGGGCATGGATTGTTGCAATGACTTCATCCACCGTTGCTTCCAGATTCATTGCCAAAGCGATTTCTCCAATCAAATCAGTAGCTCTTGGTCCAAAAATATGTCCGCCTAGAATTTCTCCGCTTTTTTCAGCGACAATTAATTTAATCAGACCAGACTCACATCCTTCAATGAGGGACTTTCCATTTGCCATTAAAGGAAATAAACCAACTTTATAGGATATCCCCTGAGCCGCTGCTTCATCTTCCGTAAGTCCCACACCTGCAGCTTCTGGAATGGTATAAATGCAAGAAGGGATGACTTTAGGATTGTAGAAAGGACGATGACCTAACGCATATTCAACGGCTGCAACGCCTTGGGCAGATGCTGCATGTGCCAGCATCATCTGCGCATTGCAGTCGCCGATTGCATAAATATGAGGTATATTCGTTGCAAAATATTCATTTACAACAATTCTCCCCCGCTCCGTCTGGATTCCCACTTCTTCAAGCCCCATATTATGAATATTGGCCTTACGCCCTGTGGCCATCAAGATATATTCTCCTGCCACTTCATGGTTTTTGCCAGCAGTTTGCACTACGGCACTTAATCCGTTAGAGGTTGACAGTATTTCTTTTAATCCTGCTTCCAGCATAAAATCAATGTTGCACTCTGTTAACTTTTCCTTTACTCTCTTGGCAATTTGGCGATCTACCATCGGTAATATTTCCGGCAGCATCTCGACAATTGTGACCTTTGTACCAAAAGAGCTATATAAGGATGCAAACTCTGTACCAATAACGCCACCGCCAATAATAACCAAGGACTTTGGCACTTTAGGTAAACTCAGCGCTGCCGTACTGTCAATGACTCCAGCACTATTTGCACCTGGTACAGGGATTTTACTGGGAACAGAACCGGAAGCCAGCACAATAATATCTGCATCAAGAGTTACAGTATTCTCCCCTACCACCTGAACTTTGTGGGCATCTTTCAATACTGCCTGCCCACTATGAGTCTTCACTCCATGGGCTTTTAAGAGTCCCTTTACTCCTTGAACCAGGCGATTTACAATCGTATCCTTACGAGCCATAAGGGCTGGCCAATCCAAGGATATCCCCTCGACGCGCAGTCCATTATTTATTTCTTCCTGCACAGTGTGGTACAGCTTGGCAGTATGGAGAAGGGCTTTGGTGGGAATGCAGCCCACATTTAAACATGTCCCACCCATTTTTTCCTTTTCAACAATA
The DNA here is from genome assembly GCF_020819555.1 of Pelosinus baikalensis. Classification (NCBI taxonomy): domain Bacteria; kingdom Bacillati; phylum Bacillota; class Negativicutes; order Selenomonadales; family Sporomusaceae; genus Pelosinus; species Pelosinus baikalensis. Next base: position 39,761 of record NZ_JAJHJB010000028.1, on the reverse strand, counting down.
TGAACCTCAGCCCCCAGTTGTGCCGCGCGAATGGCTGCCACATATCCCCCGGGACCGCCTCCAACAATAATTACTTTTTTTTTCATGTTTTCTCTCCATTTGTTTTTTCTATTACTTAGAATTAGCTGAAAAAATCATCACCGCTTTTAAAGCCAAGACCGGGATGGATATCAAAACGAACCGCGCCCACATTTGCTTTGTTCTGGACAGCTTTGGTGACCGCAGCCGTTCCAATACTGCCAAAACCGCCACATAATTCAAGAGATGTAATTCCCTGATCTACTAGCTCTTTAGCAACTTTTTCAGCTTCTTTATAGTCTTTGACTCCCACTACAGTTAAGTGAACCTCGGGTGTTTTCACAATCGATCGATGGTGGATAGGATCAGCCTCTGGGGCTATAAATATAAAGGCAGCTTGAAGAGCCATACTATCTACCTCCTACTCTTTTTTGATTAACTACGAAAGGTTTTTGCATAACATTGTCCGGCATGATAGGAACTCCGCACCATTGGACCGGAAACAACTTGGCTAAAGCCAATCTCATATGCCTTCTCTTCCCACATTTTAAAAGCGGTGGGATGGATATATTCCATGATAGGGTGATGCTGGGCAGACGGGCGGAGATACTGTCCAATGGTCAGGATTTGGCAGCCCACTGCTTTTATATCAACCATGGTTTGCAGCACCTCGTCATGCCCTTCTCCCAACCCAAGCATAATACCAGCTTTGGCAATATTTTTACCACTGTTACTAACCCGTTTGAGTAATTGGAGAGACCGTTCATAAATCGCCTGAGGCCGCACATCTTTATATAAGCGTGGCACGGTTTCGATATTATGACTAATCACCTCCGGTCCCGTATCAATAATCTGCTTTAGTGATGCAAACTGTCCCAAAAGATCAGGAATCAGCACTTCGACTTTCGCTGTCGGCAATGCCTGACGAATCTCCTGAATGGTTTTAGCAAAATGTCCTGCACCACCATCAGGCAAATCATCCCGAGTGACAGAAGTTACCACTACATAGGCAAGGTTCAGTTGCTTGGCTGACAAGGCCACCGCCTTAGGTTCTTCCCTGTCCACAGGCAAAGGTAACTGCCCATGCTCTACAGCACAAAATCGGCAATTGCGAGTGCATATATTTCCCAAAATCATAAATGTACAAGTCTTCTGTGAAAAACATTCTCCGATGTTGGGGCAATTTGCACTTTCACATACCGTATGTAAATTGCCTGCATTCAGCATAGACTGCATCTGGGCAAGATCATCCTGATTGGGTGCCGGAACAACTAACCATGCTGGTCTCTGCATAGTAGACCATCTCCTTTATCCGCTCTACACTCACTAGCTCTGTTTGTATTTCAAATAATTCTTCAAATTGTTTTCGCAATTGACTGCGCACCGCTCTAGCATCTACCGTCTCCAATATCCGGGACATAGAAGTGACTCCCAAAGAGGTAATACCGCAAGGCACAATAAAGGAAAAATGTGTTAGATTGGGACAAACATTTAGAGAAACGCCATGCATCGTAACCCATTTTCGAATCGCAATGCCAATTGCCCCAATTTTTTGATCCTCAACCCATACTCCCGGATATTCTTTTTTGCGCGTCGCTGCAATCCCAAAACACGCCAGTGTTCTGATCAATAATTCTTCCATTTTGTTGGCATAAGCATGAACATCCTTCTGCACTCCTGTTAAACCAATGATAGGATAACAGATCAGTTGTCCCGGACCATGATAGGTAATATCCCCGCCCCGGTTTGACTCAAACACTTTGATATGCTGTTCATCTAATACCTTTTGATTGACTAACAGATGGTTGGAGCTCCCTTTTTTTCTTCCTATGGTAAAACAAGGCTGATGCTCAAGAAGAATCAGCGTATCCGGAATAGCACCCAGCTGCCTGGCCCGATTTAGAGTCTCCTGTAAATGAAGAATTTCATCATAACTGCAAGCTTCAAGTTCTATACAGTATCCCTTGCGTCCCATTCTGCATCCTCCTATTCTAGATCCATGGCTAAATCAAAGCTTGATATGGTTTTTTAATCAGTTTTAAGAGTAATCCTAAAAATTCAGCGGCAGGCGCCCCATCAATGACGCGATGATCAAAGGATAGAGAAAGTCCGATCATTGGTTTAATTACAATTTCTCCATTTTCTACTACAGGTGTGTCTACCGTTCTGCCTACTCCTAAAATAGCTGCTTCCGGCTGATTGATGATAGGGGTAAACCAATCAACGGATTGATAAGCGCCGATATTCGTAACTGTAAAGGTTCCTCCCCGCATTTCCTGCATACCTAACTGATTGTCTCTTGCCCGCAAGGATAAGTCTTTAATTTCCCGGCTAATTTGAGAAATGGTTTTGATATCTGCATTTTTCACAACGGGTACAACTAACCCTTGACTAATGGCAACAGCCACCCCTACATGAACTTCTTTATAATTTCTAATATTTTTGTCAACCAATGCGATATTAATATGTGGCGACATTCTAAGTGCCACAGCAACAATTTTCACCAGCATATCTGTAATGGTGATCTTAACTTGTGCTTCTTCATTAATGGTTTTTCGTAAGGCTAGCAACGCAGAAAGATCCGTGCTGACATGGTAATTGACTTTTGGTGCAACGGACCAGCTAAGGGACATATTATCACCGACGGCTTTTCGCATGCCGGCATAAGGGGTCAGAGTAAAGTTCTCTTGCTCTTCGATGGGAGCAGGGCTGCCAATGCTCTTTGGTGTGCTTGCCTGCTGGGAACTGCCACCTTGGGCAATAAATGCAAGAACATCATCTCGGACAATGCGTCCCGATGGACCCGTACCAGTAATCTGCGTAAAATCCACATTGTTTTCCTTGGCTAACTTGCGGGCTAAAGGAGAAGCCTTCACTCTATTTCCCGTAGCTTCCTGGCTGCCACTATCTGCCTGCTTCGTTTCGGAAATCACTGGCTGTGCAGCAGGTGCTGCTTTGCTGGCAGCTTTTGCACCTTGAACTGCTTCACCTTCCATACCAATCACACCCAGTAAAGCACCAATGGGAAGTTCTTCTTCCTCTTGGGCGACGATCCTGAGCAGCACGCCATCTGCTGGAGCATCAATGGTATTGGTCAGTTTATCAGTCATTACCTCCAGAATAATATCGCCCTTACTGACTGCATCCCCTTCATTCTTTAGCCATTTTACAATGGTCCCTGTTACCATAGACAGACCCATTTTCGGCATAGTAATTTCTACTGCCATATGTTCGCACTCCTTTATCATTTGAAGTTTCATAAAAAACGCTACATGTCCTTTTAAAACAGAATTAAACGAATTGAACCACAAAGACGCAAAGGACACAAAGTATTTTATTTATAACTTATTTTTTTTGTTCTCCTTTGTGTGCCGCAGCAGCGGCATTGTGCCTTTGCGGTTAAATGTTTTTCCCCTCGCGTTCTTTCACTAAAATATATACCTTTTTCTATTTTTAAAATAAGCTTTTTACTGCTGCTATGATTTTTGTTTCGTTGGGTAAGTAAACGGCTTCTAGTTTCGCATTAAAAGGAACGGGGATGTCAAGAGCAGTGACCCGCACGATGGGAGCATCGAGCAAATCAAAACCTTCTTCCACAACAATGGCTGCTATCTCGCCAGCAAAGCCGCTGGTACGAACCGCTTCGTTTACCACCACGAGTCTGTTTGTCTTCGCAACAGACTGCAAAATACATTCTTTATCTAAAGGAACCAGCGTACGCAAATCAACGACTTCTGCACTAATTCCTTCTTTTGCTAATTGTTCAGCAGCTGCTAATGCCTTGTGAACCATCCATGACCAAGCAACGATGGTTACATCCGACCCTGCTCTTTTTATATCTGCTTTGCCCAGAGGAATGACATATTCACCTTCCGGCACCTCACCGCTCATGGCTAGCAGCTGCTTATGCTCAATATACATGACGGGATTATCATCGCGAATGGCTGCCGCCATTAGGCCTTTTGCATCGGCTGGAGTTGAAGGCATAATTGTTTTTATCCCTGGTATATGAGTGAACCATGCTTCTATACATTGGGAATGCTGAGCCGATGCCGTCATACCGCCGCCGCAAGGAGTCCGTACCACCATAGGAACTTTTGCTTTACCGCCAAACATATATCGCATCTTTGCAGCCTGATTGAACAATTCATCCATGCATACACCCATAAAGTCAATGAACATAATTTCAACGACTGGACGTAGTCCAGCTGCCGCCGCACCAACAGCATGACCGACAATCGCTGTTTCGCTAATCGGCGTATCAAGTACCCGACCAGGAAATTCATCAAATAATCCTGCCGTAACTCCAAAGCAGCCCCCAAATTTCCCTACATCTTCACCGGCAATATATACGTTGGCGTCCCTTTGCATTTCTACTCTCATACCATCTCGAATGGCTTCGGCATATGTCATTTTTTTCATTTTCTTCATCCTTTCTTTGTTCTGTATCAATCAAACTACCGATTCTAAATAGCAATCCTTAGGAAAGTCATACCCTATATCCCTTTCCTGGCAGACCAACAATATAGCGGCAATCAGGGAGCATACACATCGGCCAGAACATCTTCTGGACTTGGCTCGGGACTATTTTCGGCAAATTCAACCGCCGTATCAATTTGCCCTTGTACCTGTTGTTGTATTTCCTTAAGTTCCGTATCCTTGGCAAATTTCAGGGCCTTTAATTTTTCTTCTAATTTTAGTATGGGGTCTTTTTTCAGCCACTCTTCTTGTTCTTGAGCATCTTTATATAAGCCGGCATCTCCTTGGAAATGTCCATAATGTCTCCATGTTTTGCATTCAATCAAGCTTGGGCCCTCACCCTTTCTTGCACGACTGATTGCAGCCTTTGCCGTTTCATAAACGGCAGCAACATCATTACCATCTATTGTGACTCCCGGAATACCATAAGATATGGCCCGCTGAGAAACATCCACAATATTCATATGATCTTTCTGATTCATAGAAATACCAAAACGATTATTTTCACAGACAAAAATCACTGGCAACTTCCAAACCGATGCCAGATTTAATGCTTCATGAAAGGTACCTCGATTGGAAGCAGCATCACCAAAAAAACATACGGAAACTGCATCATTCTTTAGATATTGATTCGCAAATGCCGCACCAACAGCAATGGGCTGTCCTGCGCCAACAATACCATTGGCCCCCAAAATACCCAGATCCACATCCGCAATATGCATGGATCCGCCTCTGCCTTTACAATAGCCTGTCACTTTGGCAAATAGTTCTGCCATCATCTTATCCACTTGCCCGCCTTTGGCAATTAAATGACCATGACCTCGATGAGTACTGGTGATATAATCTTTATTTGTCAGGCTGGCACATACGCCTGTAGCCACAGCCTCTTCCCCGCTATACAGATGAACAAAGCCAGGAAGCCTGCCTGCTGCAAATAATTCGGCTGCCTTATCTTCAAATTTACGGATTGTCAGCATTGTTTTATAAAAATCCAATAATTGTTCTTTCGTAACATCGCCCATATCATAACCCTCCTAAACTATTTTGACTTTTCTTATTACTCAGATATTTTTTATGAATGCTCTACTGTATAACGGATAAAGAAATATAGATCAATCCTCTCCTTCCTTGTAAGTAATTCGCTCGTAAGTTGCTTTTAATTCTTCACGTACTATTATGTTGCAATTTTCATACCAACTCTTTACAACTAATAACATGATGTACATCTTTTAAAACATATAAAATTGATTGAACCACAAAGACGCAAAGGACACAAAGGGTTTTCTTATATTTTGGTGCCCCCCTTTGTGTGCCGCGTCAGCGGCATTGCGCCTTTGTGGTTCATAAACCTCGTTTTATCACCTATGAACTTATCTTTTATACACTTAGCAAAAGATGCTGACGCCCCTAAGACATATAGAAAAAACCCACCTGGTTTAGGTGGGTTTTTGCTATATGAACTGTAGCGTGAATGTCGTAACGGTGTATCGCAGTGCTACACCTCGCTACACTTATTTCTTTTAATATTGTATTGCATACAATTGCATCTTTCGATAAACCGTGGTACGAGCTACGCCCATTCGTTTGGCAATATGACTAATATTTCCTTTGCACTCATGAAGCAGTGTAATGATTTCTTCTCGTTCTGTTTTTTCATTCTCCCGCCTGCGCTGTTCCTTAAAAGAACTTCTTTGGATTGGCAGCTCTGTCAACTCCTCGCAGCAATGATATACATCGGCAGGCAAATGTACTAACGATACTGTCTTTCCCTTAACCAGATGGATGATTCGTTCTGCTACATTATGAAGTTCGCGCACATTCCCCGGCCAGCTATATTTTTTTAAGCAATGCAGTACTTCCGGCTCTAGGTCAAATTCGCATTTTCTGCCTTTGCTCAAATTTTGCAAAAAGGAAGTAAGCAGTAAGATGATATCTTCCCCCCGTTCACGCAAAGGAGGTATGGTAACAGAGATTACATTGAGACGATAATAAAGATCTTGCCTAAAGCTCCCCATTCTCACTTCTTTCAGCAGATTTTTATTCGTAGCACAAATAATTCGTACATCTGTAGCAATTATTTTATCACTGCCAATGCGATTTATCTTTTTTTCTTGCAGTACCCGCAGTAAGGATACTTGCTGTTCTAAAGGCATGTCACCAATTTCATCCAAGAATAGCGTTCCACCTGCCGCCAACTCAAACTTTCCTGGACGCCCCCCTCGCTTGGCTCCTGTAAAAGCCCCTTCTTCATAGCCAAAAAGTTCACTGCCAATCAATTCTCGGGGTATTGCACCACAATTCACAGCAATAAATGGCCCCTTACGTCTAGCACTTTGGTTATGAATCGCCTGAGCAAATAATTCCTTTCCAGTCCCGCTTTCCCCTTGCAAAAGTATGTTTGAACTACTTTCAGCCGCTAATACTGCCACTCCCATCACTTCACGCATAGAAGAACTAGTACCAATAATATCATTAAATGTGAAATCCGCATTATGGGCACTATAGCAATTTGCAGAACTCTTGCCTTGTTGAATCGGACGCAAGATCACTACACCACCGCTCACGCCTCCCTGATCATCAGCAACAATTTCACCTGAAGCCAAACAATGATTTGTTCCATTAGAGCCAGGCACTGATAGCTTAATACCAGAATACGATTTCTTATGGTGCAGCATCTCTTTCGTGACAGGTGATATTTCTTTAAAAATAGTATCAATCGAGCAGCCGATCATGTTTTGGTCATTGCGATTGAGCATTTGTTTCGTAATAGTATTTACGTCTTTAATAATGCCACATTTATCAATGAGGATCACACCGTCTGACATAGCATTAAAAATACTTTCCAGATGTTTATTCACTAAAATCATTTCATTTTGTTTCTGCTGCATTTTTAGCTGCATGGAAATTGCCTCTGAAGCCGCGGCCACCATGCCCAGAGTATGAGAATTTTTCTCATGTACAGGCCCGGAAATATCTAGTACGGCAACCATTTCTCCTTGTCTATTAAAAATGGGGGCTGCCGAACAAGTCCAGCAGTGATGCGGTTGTGAAAAATGCTCCCAGCCTGAGACTTGAGCCGGCTTTCCCGTAGCTAACGCAAGTCCAATTGCATTTGTCCCCACGCTTGCCTCTGACCAATTAGCTCCAAGAACAAAGTTAAGATATTGTGCATTCTTTAAACGTTCCTTATCACCAAAAGATTCTAATATATATCCTTTAATATCCGCCAATACGATAATGAATCCCGTATTGGAAAACGTTTTATAAAGATTTTTCATAAAAGGATTGGCAATACGAATCGTCCTTTCGTTCTTATCTAGCAGCTCTTTAAGCTCATTACGCCCTAATTCAATTTGCCCTCGACCTTCTGTAGGGTTCATGTTTCGATTGGCACATTTTTCCCATGACTTAGCAACCAAAGGCGAAACAATTCCTGCTGCGATTTTTCCTGAACGAATAAATTGATTCCAAGCTATCCCCATATTATGACCAACGGGCTCACCGAGAACATTCATATCCATGAACTCTTCCCTCCAATCAGTACGCAAAGCTTCTTACTAATCCTTTGTTTCGAATTTTCAGTCTTAAGAAATCTCAATATCCTAAAGTGATGAAATGACTAAACAGCACCCTTATTAAAAATTCTATGAAATACTGCATTACTTCATTACTTCTCACCTATATTCCTGCAATTTTTTAAAATTCTTCTATGAATTGCAATTTATCCATCAATACTGTAGAATACAGTAACATTATTATTGAGGAGAGATCTATAAATGGAAAAGTTTATTACGCTCCTGCGCGAGAAGGGATATAAAATAACACCGCAGCAACGAGCTGTAATCACTGCATTTATGGGCTGCGACAGATTTGCCACTGCACAGCAAATACTAGACCATGTAAAGCAGTTATATCCTGATGTCAGCTTAGATACGGTATATCGCAATTTAACATTGTTAGTGAACCTTGGAATCATCTGTGAAATTCATACCCCCGGTAAGGATAGTAATATATATGAGCTTATTACTACAGAGCATCATCATCATTTAGTCTGCCTGGAATGCGGTAAGACAGAATGTTTAGACTTCTGCCCTATCAATAAAGAGAGTTTTGATTTAATTGATAAAAAGCATTTTAAAATAATTTCCCATTCTCTTGAATTCTATGGTTATTGTGCAAGTTGTCATACTCAATAATAAAAGATAAGAACCCGCGAAAATTACACGGGTTCTTATCTTTTATATCAAATATCTTTTTTATATGGAACTACTCCTTCTAGATTTCTTTCTAAAAACAAGCATCTTGAAGTGTCCATAATGTTCTCGGCAATCCTGCGTACCTGCTGCGCCTGCCCTGAAAAATATAACCTCCCTACTCCTGCATTGCCATTTTCATTTAAAATCCCAGCATTGCTAAGCACATTCCTAATTTGATTAGCCGTTTCTTCTGCTGGATCAATCACCTTCACTTGATCTCCCATGAATTCTTTTATTAATCCACTTATATACGGATAATGAGTGCAAGCTAATAATAACGTATCTATTTTCTCTTTTTTTAAGGGGGTTAGGTATTCAGTAATTGCATCTTCTATTTCTATACCAGTCAACTTTCCTTGTTCAATGAGAGGCGCAAATTTAGGGCAAGTCTGAGCGTACACTTTACTCTCCGGTTTTAATGCTAATAAAGTTTTGTGGTGCATCCCACTATGAATCGTCACCTCTGTTCCAATAACACCGATACGTTTATTGGTACTGGCAGCTATCGCTTGCTGTGCCCCTGTGCTCATTCCTACTATTTTAAAGTCATGATTCTTCTGAAACTCGTCCAATCCCAGTACAGTAATGGTATTACAGGCACTTACAGCTATTTTTAAATTACAACGATCAAAAAAAGACAACATTTGATTCACAAATTCTCGTATTTGCCATGGATTTCGAGTGCCGTAAGGAGCACGTGCCGTATCGCCAAAGTAGATGAGATCCTCTTGTGGCAATACCTTTTTTATTTGACTGTAAACACTAAGACCGCCAATACCTGAATCAAATATTCCAATTGGCAAACCACCTTTCATGATATCTCCTCCTTATTAAATAAAAAAATCCAGCAAAGCAATCCTGATAAAAGGATTGCTTTGCTGGATTTCATTTACGTTAGTAATAAATGAAGCAGCCACATATGCTTTTTGCCTAAGAGTGGCACTACTCTGTCACTTGTACATGAATGCCTTTTTTTATACTGTTATATTTCTTTTGTGCTTCTTTAAATGCTACAATAATCGCTTTCTGAGAAGCGCCAAAATAGCGATTTTCCACTTCTACGCGAATGATCTCACTATCCGTAGTTAAACTCTTATTACTAAAAATGGTAGTTATAAAATCATTCGTTAGACTGATTGCAAATGTACTGCTGCACGTAATAATGTTTCCAGAGTCTTTATCTACTACGAAACAAATGGAAAAGCGTCCATACTGATGAGTTACTGCGTCATTCTGCGGTGACTTGGCATCACCCACAATGCAAATAGTGTTAGGTCCAAACATAGAATTCACCTACAATTCTTATGCTTTAAGGATAACATCGCAGATAATAAATTGTCAATACCATTACAAATCGTGTAGCAAAGATACCAAAAACAAAATCCATATCAAATTCCCTTATTAACTAAATAATGCCATGATGGAGTGGCTAACTGTATATACTACTAACACACCTGCAAAAATCACGATTGGACTTTCCTTCCAACTTTCCTCTGTCTCATTCATTGTTATCATCACATCCTTGCTTATCCTTAGCGTTCTGTCTTTATTATTGCCGCCATATAGGATAAATATTACAATTCAATAAAAATAACTAGTACCTTGTCAGCTTTAAAACGGTAGGATAATGGCGAGGCTATTTTTCGCAACACAAGGCGGAGGAGGGAAGCATACCGGGAGTATGCCGACCGACGACAACGAAGGGGTGCGGAGAATAGACTGTCAGTATTCACTGATTTAGGGCTGATAAGGTACTGGCTTACAGGCTATAAAAAAACAAAAATGGATTTCTTATATAATCACCTCTGCTGATTAGAGAACGTGATTATATGAGAAATCCATTATCCTTTATCATTTTTAGCAAATTACTTAACTAACTCCTAAACGAACGCAGCAGAACTTGTTTTCCTCTACTAAAATAGGGCTTGGTTTTCCTATATAGTATCCTTGTACATAATCCAAACCAATTCTTTTGGCTTCCAGGAAAATAGACTCTGAACTAACGTATTCAGCGATGGTTCGAATACCAAGCTGCTTGGCAAAATACACTATGCTTTCAACAATGGCGACCATTGCAGGATTTGTTCCAATTTCACTAATTAATGAGCCATCAATTTTAATATAATGAGCTCCCATATTTAGAATATAGGCAAAGTTTGAGTAACCGCTGCCAAAATCATCAATTGCTATTTTGGCACCAGAAGCTTTTATTTTTTTGATAAAGAAAGTTAGATCGTCTGGGTTCTTAAATTCTTCTGATTCAACAAATTCAAAAGTGACTCTTTTCGCGATGCAAGAGTCTTCCAATAATTCTCCAATTAATTCTTGTACTCCATGGTCTAAAATATCCGCGGCACTTAGATTGATGGAAAAATCAACATCTTTGTCTGCGAAGTGAGTAAAAGATTTTTCTAAAACAACTTCTGTCAAACGAGGATACAGCTTAGTTTTCTTAATAATAGGCAAGAATGTTCCAGGTGAAATCACCTGCCCATCTCGGCCAAGCAGACGAACCAATACTTCGTATTTACTAATTTCAAAAGTAAGAGTATTCATGATCGGCTGATAATATACCATAACCCGATCTTCCTGTATTGCATCTTGTACTTCATGTATCCAATGAAGATTATTGCGATGAGTCTCCTTCATAGGCAAGTCATCATGATACACTTTTAGCGGCAAACAGTATTGCCTGGCGTATTCCAAAGCCATTTGTGCTTTTTCTAAAGGCTTATCCTTCGTAATTGCAATACCGATAGTAACAAAAAGATAAGAACTATGACCATGAATTTTAAAAGGCACTTTTTCAATTACATTATGAATATTCAGCATCCAATCACTAAAGTTCTTCTCATTCCCCTCATTAGCTAGAATGGCATATTCATCACCTGCTAAACGGTATAATTTATAGTGATATGGTTCTATCAGCTTTATCAGACGTTCTGCCAGTTCCAGCAATAAATCATCTCCTGCCTGATAGCCGTAAAACTCATTGATCGTGCGAAATTGCTCTACATTAATAATTGCTAAATGAGGTTTCTCCGCATCTTTCATATCTTCATTCAGCTGCAGACGATTGGGAGTTGTCGTAAGTTGATCAGTATACATCTGTTTTTGCAGCTGTATTGCCTTTTCTTGTACCCGCTCTTCCAAATTTTTATTAAGCTTTTGCACTTCGTGCAAGGCTTGCTGCCTCAGCATTTTTTCATTGGACAGAGCGAGTAGCATCTCATTCATTTCTCCTGCCAAAATAGCAATTTCATCAGTTCCTGATACGCATAGGGTTGATGACAGGTCCTGGGTCTTGGTTATGTAAACGATACTCCTAATTAATGAATACAAACGACGAAATAAGATTTTTTCTAATATCATTGGTAAAAGAAAACTAAAAATCAAACCACTACACAATATCAAAATAGCTCCATAGTAAATACTTTTTCGACCTACTAGATGTAAATGCTGCTCTTCTAAGAAAGGCATCGTAAGAGCGAGATTCTCATACCTACCAGTAGCTGAATTTTCAATAGAAATTTGTTTTTCCTCAAATTGCTGATCCAATGAATAATGTAAAGAAGCATATACACAAAAAATAAATAGACCAAAGGTTACTATCACTAGCATTGTTATTTTGGATCGCAGGGTCAACTATATCATCTCCTATTTCCCGGTAATTAATAATTCTTATGGCTCTACGATATAAGAGCCAAAAAGGACACAGAGAATAAAGAATATGAAATAAAGCACCAGCTATAGAAAGCGGGTGCCAATTTAATAATTACAATGTAATTATATTCGCAACCTGGCAGTCATAGACAATTCCTTAGACCCACGGCTTTGCGTCCTTACCTTTCAGTAAGTTTGCCCAATATTAACTTTTGAAATTTTTGTCAAATTATACATATAATTGTATTGCCTTATTATTATTAAGTCAAGTAAAACTTAAGGACTAAAGTCCTCCAAGCAAGGATCTTTTTTTTAGAAAACCTCTATGCATCCTTAAAAAACAAAAAAATTGAACCGCGAAGACGCGCAACCTCACGGTTCATTGCCTTCTTACATAACTCTATACATTAAACGAATCAAATCACAAAGGTACAATGTCGCATCAGCGGCATTGTACCTTTGTGATTCATAAAATCTACAAAACTTTTAATATACAGGTGTGCAAAAATCCGAATATGTCTTTATTTTGGACGTAGCAACCTGAAAGAATAATTCTTTGAGTTTACGGCACACAGGGCCTTGATGACCATTGCCAATTTTTCGGTCATCCACTTCAACAACAGCCACCACTTCCATCGCTGTACCGCTGAAGAAAACTTCATCCGCTGCATATAATTCCGTTCTGGTAATACTGCGCTCAATCACTTCAATGCCAAGCTCTTGGCGTGCCAAACGCATCACTGTATCTCTGGTAATACCTTCAAGAATATTGTCAGATGGAGGTGGAGTAATTATTTTCCCATTGCGAACCATAAATACATTTTCCCCCGGTCCTTCACAAACATGACCATTGCGTGTTAGAAACAAAGCCTCATCATACCCTTTGCTCACTACTTCTAAAGAAGCCAGAGCCGAATTAAGATAAGCAGCTGTAGGCTTAGTGCGAGGTGGCAGCATGTTATCCCCTAAGCGTTCCCAAGAAGTAAATGCAGCCCGCAGTTCATCTTTGCCAGTAAAGTTACCCATAGGCTGACAATAGATTACAATTCGATTATCATCATCTAATAAGGTAGGAGCAACATGATTGGAGCCCTTAAATGCAACTGGCCTGATATAGGTTGTCGTCTGAAGATTATTTTTCTTAAGCAATTCAATCGTAGCTTGACATAACTCATCTACAGTATAAGGAATATTAATATACAACACTTTGCAGGATTGCAGAAGACGTTCATAATGTTCTCTTAGGCGAAATACATACAGCTGTTTTTCAGCCTCATCCCAATAAGCCCGTATTCCTTCAAAACAACCGAGCCCATAGTTAAATCCTTTACAGCGTACACTGATATGTACTTCGCTCTCCAAAACAATCTTTCCCTCATAAAAAACATACATATTTTCCATTCCTACAGTTCCTCCCCATTCTAATGCAATCTCTTTCGAAAACCATCTATAGCCAAAAACAGGCAAAGGACTGAGCATAACTATAAGCGTAGGTTAAGTACAACGGCGAAGCGTTAGCTATGCTCATCCTTTGCCGTCCTAAATGAGATTTCCCTAGAGACTGCTAATCATTTATTTTTTGCCGCCTAGATAGGCTTCCATAACCCGTAGATCTTTAGCAATATCCACAGCCTGGCCGTGGAGACTAATGCGTCCCGTTTCTAATACATAGGCGTACTTAGCAATCTTTAATGCCTGCCTTACATGTTCCACAAGCAATACCGTAGTTCCTTCTTGGTTAATTTCCTGAATGACCTTAAAAATATCCGCCACTACCAGCGGTGCTAACCCCATTGAAGGTTCATCAAGAAGCAATAATTCGGGTCTCGACATCAATGCTCTGCCAATAGCCAGCATTTGTTGCTGACCACCCGAAAGAGTTCCTCCTAATTGGGCTTTTCGCTCTTCCAGTATGGGAAATCGTTGAAAGATCCGGTGCAAGTCTGCCTGCACTTCATTATCTTTGCGCTGGCAAGCTCCCATCTCCAAATTTTCCAATACCGTCATTCGCGACAGTATGCTGCGTCCTTCCGGTACTAGAGAAAGTCCTAAACTCACGATTTTATGGGTTGCTATTCCACTAATATTTTGACCTTTGAAGAAAATCTGACCGGACTCTGGTTTAATCAATCCCATAATAACCTTCATAACCGTCGTCTTGCCGGCGCCATTCGCGCCAATTAAAGAAACAATCGACCCTGCAGGGACAGTAAGGTCAATATTTTTTAATGCCTTAATATTGCCATATCCTGCGGCAAGCTGTTGCAACTGTAGCATATTAGTCTTCCTCCTTGCCAAGATAGGCCTCAATTACTGCTGGATGATCCTGAATGATCTTCGGAATACCCTCGGCAATTTTTTTGCCAAAATTTAATACCACCAGCCTGTCACAAATGTTCATTACCAATCCCATATCATGCTCAATCAAAATAACGGCTTTACCTAATTCTTGAATTTTTTTTATCAATATCTGAAGATCATCGGTCTCACTCTCATTCATTCCAGCAGCTGGCTCATCAAGTAACAGTAAATCCGGCTGTGACGCTAACGCCCTGGCAATCTCCAAACGCCGCTGCTTGCCATAAGGCAAAGCCCCTGCCAAAGACAATTCATCTTCACCAATTCCTACTAAATTCAATAATTCTCTTGCTTTTTCACGGATATTTTTTTCTTCTTGCCGCTGAGCCGCTGTACGCCATATTCCCTGCCACAATCCGGCCTTCATACGGCAATGTGCGCCAACCACTACATTCTCTAAGGCTGTAAGATGCTCGAACAGACGAATATTTTGAAAGGTTCTGGCAATCCCCAGTTCTGTAATCTTATGTGGTTTAAAATCGACTAATGATTGTTTTTGATAAATAATCCTGCCAGAGCTAGGTGCCAGCACACCGGTAATAAGATTAAACAGTGTGGTTTTACCAGCTCCATTCGGTCCGATGATTCCTACTATTTCTCCTGGATTAACCGTAAAGCCACATCCGTCAGAGCCGCCAAACCACCGAATTGTTTCGTGACTTGCTCAAGTAGTAAGGTCATGGCCTCGTCCTCCTTGTTACCCCATCTTGGCCCGCGATCTTAGGCTGACCAGTCAGCTTTGCCCGCCATAATGCAAGAGTACTTTCACTAATGAGTCCCTGCGGGCGAAAAGCCATCATCAGGACTAGTATTGCCCCATAGATCATTTCCCGATATTCGGTGGCAAACCGCAGTACTTCTGGCAATACTGTCAGAAGTACTGCTCCTAAAATCGGTCCCCATACCACATCACTGCCGCCGAGAACAGCAAACAATAATATTTCTACTGCCCGATGATAGCAAAGTCTTTCGGTCCAATATAAAAAGTGATATGGGCTGCCAGACCACCAGCAATACCAGCTACAAAAGCCCCCATAAAAAAGGCTAATAATTTATAGTAGCGGGTATCAATACCAGAAACTTCTGCGGCATGTTCATCCGCTTTAATTGCAGCAAATGCTCTGCCTAACCGGGAAGTACTAAGACGCAAGGCAAAAAAGATCAAGAACCCTAAAATCAGAGCCAAAATAAGAATCACAGCGATACTGCCTAATTGCCGTACACTAATTCCGCCAATACCACCTGCTAACCCAAAAGCAGCAATCCCTTTACTGAGCATTACACCCATAGAAGGAATTGACGAAAGCCCTAAAGCACCATTGGTAATCTTAAGATTGAGAATAATCACCCTAACTACTTCGCCAAACCCGAGAGTCGCGATTGCCAGATAGATGCCTCGCAATCGAGTGGTGGGAATACCGATGATCGCTGCCAATAGACAAGCCGCGGCGCCGCCTAAAGGAACCGCAGCATATAAAGGAACTCCAGCTTTTAAAGTAAGAAGAGCCGAGGTATAAGCTCCTACGCTCATAAAGCCGGCATTGCCCAAGGATAATTGTCCTGTAGACAACGTTAGATAAATACTAATGCCTAAAATGGCATTTATGATGATAAAGGTTATGAGTTGCATGTAATACGGATTTAATAAAAATTCCATGCCTACCGTCCTCCTTGCTGCTCTTTGCTGCCAAAAATCCCCTGAGGACGCAAAAATAACAGTAAAATAATGAAACCAAAAGCTACAGCATCACGATACGATGACACCCCATAAGCTACACTGAATATTTCAGCGATGCCTAAGAGCAATCCGCCAAGCATTGCTCCGGTAATATTGCCTAAGCCACCCAAAATAAGTACTGCTAACCCTTTGAATCCCATAGTAATTCCCATGGTTGGTTCGATTGCATTAAAGGCCAGTCCAACAAGTACCCCAGCTCCCCCTCCCAGGGCCGATGCCAGCATAACCGTTAGCACGATTACTTTTTGTGTATCCACACCTAACAGATTAGCCGTTTCAATATTTTCAGCTGTAGCACGAATGGATTTGCCCAAGCGTGTTTTCGCCAACCAGAAACGCAGCGCAACCATTAACCCAAATGAAATGGCCAAGATAATAATCTGCACCGCTGAAATTTTAAGTCCGCCCACCTCAAATAGTTGTGTAGCATAAATGGATGGAAAGGATTGCGCTTGTGGTCCAAACAGTCGAAGTGCCAAACTCTCTAGAAAAATGGATACCCCAATCGTACTAATCAAAGGTGCTAATTCAGAAACCTTACGACGGCGCAGCGGCCTCAGTGCCAGACGCTCCATAAGATACCCGAGCACTGCTCCTGCTACCATAGCCCCTAACAAGGCACTAAAGATACTCATATTGAATTTAGTAGCCAAAATCAAACCAATGAAGGCACCAAACATGAATATTTCACCATGGGCCATATTAACAATATTTAATACACCAAAAATCAGGGTGTAGCCTAACGCAATCAATGCATAGGTACTGCCTAAGGTGATGCCGTTAATCATCTGCTGTAAAAACAAGTTTAATTCCCCCAGTCTTAACCTTACTCGACATCCTTATTTTAGTTCTGTGAACTGACCGTCTTTTACAACGAGAACCGTAACATCCATCGCCGGATTGCGTTTCTCATCAAAGGCAAACTTACCAGTTACACCCGAATAATCCTTGACCGTAGCCAATGCATCACGAAGTTTCTGTCGATCTGTAACTGAACCTGTTTTTTCGATTGCAATTGCCATAATTTGCAGTGCATCATAAGCCTGAGCTGCGAATTGGTCAGGTTCTTTACTGTATTTTGCCTTGTAAGCAGCTATGAAGCTTTTAACCTTAGCATCATCTTTTCCCGGAAACCAGGGACTAGCTACAATGGCTCCATCGGCTGCATTACCAGCTGATTTAATCAACTGCGGCGAGTTAAAGCCGTTATTACCAACAACGGGAACAGTGAGTCCAATTTCCCGTGCTTTTTTAAGAATCAACGCAGCCTCCTGATACAATCCAGCAACCATAATGGCATCGGGATTCAGTGTGGCAATCTTGGTCAACTGAGCGGAAAAATCAGTATTTTTATCAGCGAAAGTTTCCACTGCAATTACTTCTACGCCAATTTCCTTTAAGGTCTTTTCAAATATTTTAAACCCTGATACCGCCAAATCATTGTTATCCGAATACATAATCGCTACTTTTTTCAAATTGAATTTTTCTTTAGCCTTTTTTACAGACTGTGGTATAGCAGCCGAATCAGGCAAAGAATTGCGGAAGACATAATCGCCGATCTCAGTAATTCCTTCTACTGTCAATGATGTTCCCATAATGGGTACTCCTTCTTGATTGACGATTGGTCCAACAGCAAACATTTCACCACTTAATGTGGGGCCAATGAGTGACAATACATTATCTTTGTGAATCAGTTTGTTAACAGCATTAATCGCTTCATTTTTCTCACCTTTAGAATCTTCAAAAATAAGTTCAAGCTTTACTTTTCCCTGGGCATTGACCTCATCTCTAGCCAGTTCTAATCCTTGACGGATTGACTCGCCGTAAGCCGCACCAGCCCCAGTCAGATAGGAAACCACTCCAATTTTAGCCGTACTGCCATCTGAGGCTGCCCCTTTATTCCCAGACTTTTCACTGCCGCACCCTAGGACCATAACCGCTAAAACCATTAGAAAAAGACTTACTATACCCTTCTTTTTTATACTCTTTGTTACCATACGACTCTCCACCTTTTTTATTTCTTTTTTGTAATCTTTTTGCAAAAAACAAAAAGCCCCTATCAGCGCTTTTATTAGCGTTGATAGGGGCGACGATACGCGGTACCACCCTACATTGGACTCATTGCATCTGATTATAATCAGACTTCCGATTAACGCTCGGCGGCGCTTTTGCTTAACAATACGGAAGCAACTGCAACAGTATTTATTTCGGCAAAAGAGTTCCTAGGCGAGATGACACTCACAATTTCGCTCTGGCTCACACCACCCGCCAGTTCTCTGTAGCGTTTTCTCCGCTGTGTCGCTCCTAGTCATTACTTTTTGTTATAAAGTTTTCCTATAAAAAGATCAATGATGCACATCCTATGCTACCTTTTCAAAGTAGCATTCCATATTTCAAAACGCACACCATAATTCTTTTTTGTAATAGTGTATTCATTATCACAGGACATTGATCTTTTGTCAAGGACTTTTATGATATAAAATATAGACGGTATTTAATAATAAAACATTTTGAACCGCAAAGACGCGAAGATTATAAAGAACACGAAGGATATGAAATAGCCATAATATCCTTCGTGTTCTTCGCATTTCTTTCGCGATCTTTGTGGTTCATCGCTTTTTTTATAACATTATATTTTCTTAAGTTACGAACGAATTATTTCACATAATTCGTTAGTTTACCAATGTTTTCCACTTCTACCGTTACCACGTCACCGGATTTCATCGGACAAGTGCCAGAAGGAGATCCCAATGCCAAAACATCGCCAGGTTCTAGGGTCATGATCTTTGAAACCCAGCTGATCAAAAATGGAATACTCAAGGACATTTCACTTGTGTTTCCGTCCTGTACCACTTTTCCATTTAAGGTTGTAACAATTCTCAAATGGGTCGGATCAATGCCAGTTACCACCCATGGACCAATAGGTCCAAAAGTATCAAAACCTTTTCCCCGTGTAAACTGCGGGTCTGTTTTAGTCAAATCTCTTGCCGTTACATCATTAAACACGGTATAACCAAAAACGTAGCTTAACGCCTCTTCTTCCGGAATGTTTCTACCGCTCTTACCAATTACTAAGGCAACTTCGCCTTCAAGCTCAACCTTGTTCGTTAAATCAATTGGCGGCAAGCATATGGTTTCTTTGTCTGCAATTAGCGCAGATTGCGGTTTTAAGAAAAGAAAAGGTTCTTTTAAATTCGCAGTACCACCCGTTTCTTTAGCATGTCCGGCAAATGTCCAGCCAAAATTGACTACCTTTGATGGCTCTACAGGAATTAGAATTTTTACATCTCCAAGTGCGACTTCCGTCCCCTCATAGGAACATGTACCAGCAGCGATTTCTGCAAATTCATTGGCTAATTGAAAGATAGTTTCTCCCTCAATAACGCCATAATGTATGTTTCCATCGCTATCTTGATAGCGAACAATTCTCTTTGACTCTGTTGCTGTATTCTCTTCAGCAATCGTTCCTTCTGCTGTGCCAACGCAAGAAGCAGCTAAATGCTCTCCTGCTAAAATTCCCTCGTGATATTCTTTTTCCATTATAAATCTCTCCTCATTCTGTGCAAGAACACTTTATATAGTACCTTATCAGCCCTAAATCAGTGAATACTGACGGTCTATTTTCCGCACCCCTTCGTTGTCGTCGGTCGGCATACTCCCGGTATGCTTCCCTCCTCCGCCTTGTGCTGAGAAAAATAGCCTCGCCATTATCCTACCGTTTTAAAGCTGACAAGGTACTAGTTTCTGCACTTTTAGTATAGTACGATCCTAAATATAATGAAAATATCAATTAATCATGGTATGATAACTATAAGTTATTGACGGGGTGGAATAAAAAATGGATATAAGAGAATTAGAATATTTTGTTACTGTTTCTGAACTAAAGAATTTCACAGCTGCTGCTCATAAATTGCACATATCTCAGCCTGCTATTTCTAAAGCCATTCATAAGTTAGAGGAAGAACTGGGATTCCAGCTGTTAGACCGAACCCAGAAAAAAGTACTCCTAACAGAAGAAGGAGTCGTATTTCTTGGCTTGGCAGAAGATATTTTGGCAAGAATGGCTGCTGCCCAGAACACCATGATTGAATATAAGAATTTGACGAGAGGTACCTTCCGGATTGCAGTACCACCATTATTAGGAGCGTATGTGTTTCCTCAGTTATTTGCAGATTTTAAGAAAAACTATCCCTCTCTTGAGATGTCTGTTATCGAAGACGGATCTTCAACAGCTGTTGATTTAGTACGACAAGAAGACGTACATGTAGGTCTTGTCATCTTACCGCCCACATTAACCGATCTACATTCCCACTTAATTACTTCACAAGAAATCGTAGTTTGCCTTCCTACTGATCATCCCTTAAGCCGCCACCCCTTTTTGACCTTTGAGCAACTAAAAGATGAACCCATTATACTCTACAATGAAGGTTTTGTACTGCGAAGAATCATTTTGGATGAATATGCAAAATACGGTTTAGTTCCTAGGGTCGCACTCTCAACAAACCAGTTTCAGACCATAAAAGCATTAGTGGCAAAAGGAGTGGGAATCTCCTTTTTACCGAAAAATTCAATAAAAGTCGTAAACCATGTCACAAAAATCCCTCTTCATCCCCACCTGTTCCTCGAAATGGGTCTTATTTGGAAACCAAATAAAATTTTACCTCTGGCTTGCAAAGCCTTTATCGATTTTGTAAATGAATTCGAATATGTGAAATAAGTTGACGCATCCTTTTTTTAACCGCAGAGGCGCAGAGAACACAGAGAAGGAATAACGAATTAACCACAAAGACGCAAAGGACACAAAGGGTTCTATTTATAACTTATTTTGTGTACTCCTTTGTGTGCCGCATCAGCGGCATTGCGCCTTTGTGGTTCAATTTTTTTACATAAAACTTATACAGCTTAAAAATGAAATAATCGCAAATCCAACGATAAGAATGCCTGATATGCGATTAACCCATATCAATCTCTGGTAATTGAATGTATGTCGCAGCAACTGAACCGTTCCACTTAACATAAACCACCATAAGCAAGATCCTAAGAATACTCCTGCTACCAATAAACAAGAGGAAAAGAAATCGTCTTTTGCATCAACAATCCCAAAACCTGCAAAAACAGCACTAAAAGACAATATGGTCATCGGATTCGTAATGGTCAGGAAAAACGTGGTAAGATAGGCTCTTATCCATCCGTCTTGATAAACTTCCTCCTTTATTGGAGCAGGTTTGGCAATAAAAGTACTATACCCAAGATAAAACAAAAAACCACTGCCTACAATACGAAAATATAGGCTATTATCTACAAATAAATTCGTAATTATGGTAAGTCCAAAGGCTGCTATACTTCCATAAAAAGCATCTGCAGTTGCCGCTCCTAAACCTGCAGCCAACCCATTACGCATCCCTTGGGTTAATGTTCGACGAATACACAAAATTCCAATAGGCCCCACCGGAGCGGCGATAGAAAATCCCAGTAATAGGCCCTTGATCAGCCACATCGAATCCAGCATCTACAAACGACTTCCTCTCTGATTTTATTGGAGTGAACTTTTGCCTAACTCCAGTCTTCTCTATATAGGCAATATAGGATTTTCTTTCACTGTAGATAAAATGACCGTAGTACGTGTTTTAGCAACACCTGGAATGGATTTGATATTTTCACTCACTATCCGTTCTAAATCGCGTGTCCCTTTACACCGTACTTTCAACACATAATCCTCGTCTCCAGCAATATGGTGACATTCTTGTATTTCCTTCGTATCTTGCACAAATTCCAGAAATCCTTTTCGATGTACAGGCTCGTCAAGATAGATAGCAATATACGCAGCTAAGCCATAGCCAACTGCTTCAGGGTCTATTAGCGCATAATATCCTTTGATAATACCACGCTCCTCTAACTTATGTACGCGCTCAGCTGCCGCTGGCGCTGATAAACCTAAGAGAGCTCCCAATTCCGCCCAAGTGGTGCGGGCTTTTTCCATCAGCTGCTTTAATACTTTCGAATCAATTGAATCAATCACATTATACCTCCGTTTAGTATCTTTTATAGTAATTATAGTTAATATTCATAACAAATACAATATTTTTTGGATATTTATCTAAATTTAAACAAACAAAAACGAGCTACGTAGATAATCCTACACAGCTCGTTTCACCTTAATTCACTGTCTCAAAGATTTGCCATCAGAATTGCTCCTTTTTGCAGGTTATTCTTGATAAAATACCTCTTGTAAGTTCACGACGATTGGAGAATTATCCGGATTGGTCTCCATCACATCTTTCATATAGTCCCACCATTTTTGACAGATCTGGGTCTGGGCACTTTTATTCCATCTTTCTTCATCTTCAATCTCCAAATAGGCAAACAGGGTATTGCTGGTAGGATCAAGATGGATAGAATAATGATGTGCACCATGTTCTTTAAGCATCTGCACCATTTCCGGCCATATTTCATCATGCCTTCTTTTATACTCTGCGTGACAATTGGCAAACACCTTCATAAGGCATGCTTTACGAATCATCTATATCCCATCCTTTTAGAAATTAAAAGTATCTACATTCTCCTTAGTAAAATCTAAAGGCTCTCCCATAATAATTTCTTTATTATCGGCTTTATAAGCAACTTTACCTACAGTAGGGACCTCCATGCCATCAGTGGGAGTTTTCCCGTCAAGAAGCTGCTTGGCCATATACATACTCAAATAACCAAGTTTACCAACGTCCCATAAAGTGGCACTTTGGGCTGCGCCGCTCTTTAGATATTGTCTCATTCCATTTGGTGTAGCCAAACCAACCAGCTTGATTTTTCCAATTACGTTTAATTGTTCAATCGCCTGTGCAGCACCGGGTTCAGCAACGGTAGATAAGGCAGCAATTCCCTTTAAATTAGGGTAAGCCTTCACTAAATTCTGCGTTTGTGCAAATGCCTTTTGCTGATCTTCTTCACTTGGTGCAATGGTTACAAGAGTAATATTAGGATATTTAGCAGCTTGCTGCTCTTTCATCCACTTAATCCAGACATTTTGATTCGAGGCAGTTAAGGATGCAGTTAAGATCGCATATTCACCACTGCCGCCGATTTCTTTAGCTACATTGTCCATAATGTGACGACCAAGTATTTCAGGAGTCGTTTGATTAATAAATAAATCACGAGCGTCAGGTGTAGAGTCAGCATCATAGGTCATTACTTTAATTCCGGCTGCCTTTGCTTTCTTAAGAGCTGGAGCAACGGATTGGGCATCGTTCGCAGCAACGATCAAGACATCAACTTTTTTGTTAATTAAGTCTTGAATGATATTTACCTGTTGTGCAGCATCTGCAGAAGTTGGGCCTGTATAGAGAAATTCAAAACCAAATTCAGCTGCTACCTTCTTAGCACCTTCTGCACAAGTATCAAAATAAGGACTGCCAATTACTTTAGGAACCATTGCGACTACTTTCTTGCCCGTTTTCACTCCGCTATCTGCTTTTGGAGCATTACTGCTGCTGCTACCGCATCCCGTCGACAGCAATGCAATAAACATAAAAACCAATAACATTGTAACTGTCTTTTTAGCTTTCATTCCAAGTCACCTCATTATTATATTTTTGAAGTACCCGATACTGGTTCCGAATCAGGCTCTACCTACAATTCCTCCTTTCGTTTTGGTGTACACCTATGAGCCTTGCTGTTAAACCGGGTACTTCCACGACCAGCATTAGTTGAAATTCAATTTTATAAAAATGGCAATTTTCCTTTTGATAATCGACATGTTGTTAATGAGCAGCACCACAATCAAAGCCAAACCCATCAATAAGTTTTGGGCAAAAGGACTTACCCCAATCAGATTTAATCCATTGGCCAACACTGCAAAGACACTGACACCAATTACCGTGCCAAAAATTGTACCGGAACCCCCAGCAATATTAGTTCCTCCTAGGACTGTAGCTGCAATACTTTGCATTACATATACGGCCCCCAGATCTGCTCTGGCAGTAGAAACCCGGGAGGAGATAATCCAACCAGAAATAGCCGCCATGATACCTGCAAAAATATATACATACAGTAGTACTTTATCAACTTGCACCCCAGAAAATACAGCAGCAACGGAATTATTGCCTACTGCATATACTCTTCTCCCCCAAGGTGTCTTGGATAATAAAAGAGAGGTCAAGATTGCCAGCACCAGAAAGATTACGGTTTGCACTGGTACATTGCCAAACAAGTAACCCTGGCCTACAAAATAAAATTCCTCAGGCAAGTCAGAAATCGCGTTCCCTTTACTTAGCACCAATGCGATACCATTGAAGAATGTCATTGTTCCCAAGGTTACCAGAATCGGCGGTACGCCAATTTTCGCGATCAATACCCCATTAAATGCGCCGCATAATGCTCCTGCCAAGATTCCTAGCAGAATCGCTGCAACAAGGCTGCCAGACCAGCCATAACTCATGGCAATCACAATGGTAGTCAAACCAGCAATGGACCCGACAGAAAGGTCAATACCAGAAGTAATAATAATAACCGTGACGCCCAATGCTAAAATCCCAAATTCTGACATTTGCTGGGTAACAGATAAAAGATTGTCAATTGTTAAAAATGAAGGTGATAATAAGCTCATAATGATAATCAAACCGATGAAAAACAGCAGCAGAATCAATTCGTGAGACCGCTTTATCCCAATCATATGCTACCACCTGCCTTTACTTCTTCGGCGACATAGATTACTTTTTTGCGCTCTTCTTTTTTACGGTTATTCACAACATCTAGAGTTACAGCCGTAATTAAAATCAATCCAACCACTACATTCTGCCAGTAAGGCTCTATACGCATCAAAATAATACCGTTCTGCAATACACCAAGAATCAGCACACCAATCAGGCTGCCCAGCAAACTGCCGCTTCCGCCCAGAACATTTGCACCACCGATAACGACAGCGGAAATAACCATTAATTCAAAGGATGTCCCTGCATTCGGATCAATGGTTGCTAATTGAGCACCATATAAGATGCTGGCAATTCCCGTTAATGCACCCATATTGGCAAAGACAAACATAGTTACCATTCCTGTATTGATACCCACCCGTGATGCGATGGCGGGATTGCCTCCTAAGGCATAGATACTCCGCCCCAGGCGAGTATGCTGCGCAATAAAATAGGTTACCCCAATCACCAATAACAAAATGATAATGGGAATGGGAATTCCCATTACGGAAGTGTTATACAGGCTTGTGTACCAGGCAGGCAATGCAGTAACCCATTTTCCATTTGTATACAATAGCAAACTTCCGCGGAAAATATTCATGGTACCTAAGGTAACGACGATGGCAGGTATCTCAGCACCGGCAATCAATATACCATTTAAAAGCCCTAATACAATTCCACTGACAATTCCCACAGCCAGAACAGTAAGGATATTAGAACTAGGAATTAAGGCTACCAAACCAACAAATATGGCTGCGAAGCCCAATTGAGAGCCAACGGATACGTCAATACCGGACGTAACAATCACTAAGGTCATACCCATAGCCATAATAGCTAAAATAATATTATTCATAACGATACTGAGTAAATTCGACGGAGTCAGAAATGTAGGGGTTATAAGTGATATACATAAACTGATAACCATGAGCATCATAAACATGACAAACTCACGTTTTTTAAACAAATCATTCATCGTGCATCCTCCTTTTCTCATAGGGTTACCCTTTATGCACCCAAGGCTTTTGCTAAAATGGCTTCTTGGGTTGCAAGATTTTTATCGATAACGCTAACGATACTGCCTTGTCGCATGATGAGTATTTTATCACTCACTGCTAATATTTCAGGCAGCTCCGAGGAAATGACGATTACACCGATGCCGTTATTAGCTAATTGCCGCAGCACTTTATGGATTTCAATTTTTGCCCCTATATCTACACCGCTTGTGGGCTCATCCGTAATTAAAATCTTGGGGTTTGTAACCAGCCATTTTGCTAGAACTACTTTTTGCTGATTGCCGCCGCTTAACTGCCCACAATTTGTCCAGGTCTTTAGGCCTGACATCTAGTTTTTCAATATATTCCCGAGCAAGCTGTCTCTCTTTTGTTACATCCACACACTTATAGGAATTACAAAGGCTGTTTAAAATGGATAACGTGATGTTCTGGCAGACACTGCTTTTACCAACGAGTCCTTCCAGTTGTCTATTTTCCGGCACATAGCCAATACCGTATTGGACAGCGTCATTGGAAGATGCAATGGTAACAGCGCTGCCATTCAAAATGATCTCACCAGAATCCGGCTTATTGAGACCAAAGATTGCCTTTGCCAATTCGCTGCGTCCTGAACCAACCAGCCCTGTGATCCCAATAATTTCACCTTTCCTTAATGTAAAGGAAATATCACGAAAATTTCCTTTTTTACTCAGATGATTCACCTTTAAAACTTCTTCATCCCAGATTTTTTCAGCATTCATGGAGATATATTCTACATCCCTGCCAACCATTAACCGTATTAATTCTGGGCGATCCACATCCTGTATATCATGAGCAGCAATAAATTTACCATCTCTTAATATGGTTACCCGGGTAGCAACATGATAGATTTCGTCAAATTTATGACTGATAAACAAGACAGCAATGTTGTTCTTACGCAAATTGTCAATAATCTGATATAGATTCTCCACTTCCCCTGATGACAAGGTGGATGTAGGTTCGTCCATAATAATTAAGCTGGCGTTGAAACTAATCGCTCTGGCAATGGCAACAATTTGCTGAGAAGCCAAATTCAAATCTTTTAGCATCATGTAAGGATCAATCGCTGCCCCTACTTTTGCAATGGCAGATTCAGCCAATTGCTGAATCTGAGACCAATTTAGCTTTCTTTTCCACACTTCATCATTGCCAATGCAGATGTTCTCGGCAACCGTTAAATTAGGAAACAAACTAATATCTTGATAAATAACAGAAATTCCCTTGCGAATAGCATCCATCGGATTTCGTATGATGACTTTTTCATTATTAATATAGATCTCGGCACCATCATCTGGAAAATGAACACCAGACAGCACCTTAATTAAGGTGGATTTCCCCGCTCCATTCTCACCTACAAGCGCATGAACTTCACCACGCTTAATATCTAAAGATACATCATCTAACGCCTTAATGCCGCCAAATGTTTTGCTGACATGCTTTAATTGAACGATATAATCTGAGGTCAACCTGCTCTCCTCCAATCTCAATTGATTAAGAGTACTTACCGAATATCTAATACTCCAGCTACTGGTTTCACGCCAAATTCTTTTGCTAAATCAATTAATTTCTGATCAGTAAGACTTTGCTGCACTCCGCCTTGATGAGAGCTAATTAACATATAGATTTGCGCTGCTTTTTCAACCGTTTCAATCAAACCAAAGGTTTCATCTATGGTTGTACCTGCACCGAAAATTCCATGCTGTGGCCAGATTACTAAACGAAAATCTTTCATTTTTTGAGCTGTACTCTTGCCAATTTCGTTGGTCCCTGGAACAATCCATGGGATGACCCCTATGCCATCGGGAAAAACCACTAAGCATTCGGTACACATTTGCCATAGGGTTTTCGTGAATTTCTTTTCGTCAAGATCATGTACAAAGGTCATCGCCAATACATTGGTTGCATGGGTATGCATAATAATACGGTGATTTTCATCTTTCTTCAAACGTTCAATATGACTCATAAAATGTGCTGCTAACTCACTCGTCGGCAAACTGCCGTCTTTATAACCCCATAGGATTTCAATTCCATTTCCATCGCTCTCAACTCGAATCACGCCCAAATTTTCCTCTGGATTCATTACTACATTCTTAAAATATTTTCCCGTCCCCGTCACAATAAAGTATTTCCCCGCCAATTCTGGAACGGGAAAAGGCAAAACAACACTGCGTTCTATATCCAGCACATTTATGTATTGTTTTACGATATCTTCCTGAAGCAGATAACTAATATTCCCGCCATTGCGTTCGCCCCATCCCATTTCCCACAGGTTCCGGGTAACTTCCATCATCTCTCTTACAAAAGGGATCTCATGCTCAATCATGAAACTCATATCCATTCCTCCCATTACTCTTTTACGCGCATCAATTACCGTTTCTGCAATACCTCTGCCTCATATTGTTTCACTTCTGTGAGCCAGGCTTCTCGTACTGGAACATGATTTTGTTGACAATAGTAATCCCAAATCGCACCAAATGGATAGGATTTTAGTTCTTCTAAAATTGCCAGGCGAGTCGTAAAATCAGCTGTTACTTCTGCCTTTTTCAGCCTATCTGTCGGCTCCAGCATGGCACGAAGCAGCGCCTTAATCATATTACGCGCGCCAATGACCCATGCAGCAATGCGATTGATACTGGCATCAAAGTAGTCTAATCCAATATGTACTTTACCCAATAAATGATTGCGTACCAATTCTTTGGCGATTTCTTGCAATTCATCATCCATAATGACAACATGATCACTATCCCAGCGTACAGGACGGCTCACATGCAATAAAATCTCCGTATCAAATAATGCTATCGCTGAAAGTTTATTCGAAATGGTTTCCGTCGGATGGAAATGTCCTGCATCCAAACAAATGGCTTTATTATTTTTAAGAGCATAACTCATGCAGAATTCATGAGAACCAACTACGTAACTTTCGGATCCGATACCGAAAAGTTTACTTTCTACTGCATCCACATTAAATTGAGAATCTATTTTTTCTGCAAATACTTCATCAAGGGCTTCTTTCATCCGTTTTCTAGGTGCCATACGATCAATGGGCACATCCTTGAAACCATCGGGAAACCAAAAATTAGTGACACAGGTCTGCTGCAGTTCTTTGCCGAAATATTCTGCTATTTTGCGCGATACCTTGCAGTGTTTGATCCAGAACTCCTGAATCTCAGGATTGGGGTGACTAATACTAAATCCATCTTGAAATTTAGGATGAGAAAAACAAGTTGGATTAAAGTCCAGACCCAGTCCCTGCTTTTTTGCCCATTCTACCCAAGTCTGAAAATGTCTCGGCTCTAATTGATCTAAATCTACCTTTTCTTTTGTATCTGCATAAATAGCATGTAAATTAACTTTATGCTTTCCTGGAATCATGGAAAGAGCTTTTTCTAAATCGCAGCGAAGCTCCTGAGGAGTGCGAGCGGCTCCTGGATAGTTACCCGTCACGGAAATGCCTCCGGATAATTCTTCATTTCTTAAGAATCCGTGAACATCATCTCCCTGCCAGCAATGTATGGAAATTTTCACTTGGCTTAATTTTTCTAGTACTTTGTCTACATCAATTCCCAGTTCGTTATAAAGGGCTTTTGCAGCTTGATACTGATTTTGTACTTCAGTACTCATTTTGACTTCCTCCTATTTTGCATAATATGTAACTATTTTCTCTGCCTTTTATCCGCCTAAGGTGCCAGAGGTTAGCTGCGTAAACTGCTCATCGATTTCGTCAAGCTGATGAATGGGAGCAGGCTGATAGGTTTTAATTGGAAAAGACTCCCTAATCACTTTTCGCGCTTCTGCCAGATTCGCGAGTTCACCACAACTAATCATTTGCACAATAATATTGCCAAGGGCAGTCGATTCAATGGGACCTGCAATAACGGGAATTTCTGCAACATCAGCTGTGAGTTGGCAAAGCAGTTCATTTTGTACCCCGCCACCAACTACATGCAGAGAATGAATCGGATATTCATTCAGCAAAGTAAGTTCTTTTAGCGTCTTGCGATACATTAATGCGAGACTGTCAAAAATGCATCGTGCAAGTTCTCCCGCTGTTTGTGGCACCAATTGTCCCGATTTTTGGCAATAACGCTGCACTTCGGTCACCATATTTTCAGGTTTTAGAAAACACTCGTCATTACAATCAATTAGAAATTGGAAGGGCTTTATTTTCTTCGCTTCCGTAACAAGGTCTGCAAAAGAATACTCCTTTTCAAGCTGACGACGGACTTCTTGAATGAGCCAAAGCCCCATAATATTCTTTAGAAAACGATAGGTGCCATAAGCGCCCCACTCATTTGTATAATTCATATTATAGGATTGTTCATTCGCTATAGGAGACTTATTTTCCACACCCATCAATGACCAAGTCCCGCTGCAAAGATAAGCAAAGTTTTTCTCCGTACCTGGGACCCCAAGAACAGCAGAAGCAGTGTCATGAGTTGCTACACAAATGAATTCACATTGGGGTATATCGTATTTTTTCCTGATGGATTCCTTAATGGGTCCCAAGGATTCTCCAGGTTCCGTCAGAGTTTCAAACTGCTCGCGTTTCACACCAATCAACTGTAGCAACTCTTCATCATAATCTTTTGTTTCCAGATTTAACAATTGCGTGGTAGAAGCATTGGTTTTTTCACTAATTAACTTACTTGATAAACGATAATATAAATAATCTGGCACCAATAGTATTTTATGTGCTTTCGCCAACTCTTTTTTATCATGCACATACAACTGGAATAAAGTATTGAAACTTAAAAACTGGATTCCTATCTTTTTGTAAATGTCTTTTAAAGATTTTTGTTTTTTCACATTTTGAATGGCCGATTGAGTCCGCTCATCACGATAAGCATAGATTTCCTGAATTCGATTACTAGCCACATCGATCAATGCATAATCCACGCCCCAGGTATCAATACCTAAGGTGCATTCATTAATGCCTTCCTTTTTTGCTGCTTCCAGGCCATTGATCATTTCTGCTATTAATTTTTCAATATTCCAAAAATAATTGTCATTCCGCTCTTCAATTCCATTAGGAAAGCGATAAATTTCCTTCAAAAAAATCTTTCCATTCTCATAGGTCCCTACTACTAAGCGCCCACTTGAGGCTCCGATGTCCACTGCAATATGCTTTTTCATCAGCACCATCCTTTAATTTGCGGCATGGGCTCATTCCCTTGCCTTAGTGGGATCAGTCGCTCAAAATGCATTGCAGAATTATTATGTGAATATGGCCATAATGAGCTGCAAAGGTTTATCCTTCGATAACGGAATTATGGAATCAAATGAACCAGAAAGCGAATTTAAAAGAAGAATGATCAAACAAGCCGAAATGGTCATTTTACTTGTTGACCATACGAAATTCAATAAAACCGGTTTTATAAAGTTATTTGACTTTAGTGATATTGACTATATTGTTACTGACCAAGAACCAGATCCTAATTGGCTGGAACTTTTTAATACACATAATGTCAAGGTCATTTATTAAATTATAAAGACCAGCACCCTGCCGGTGCTGGTCTTTATAATTTAAAGATCGGCCTTGACCTGAACAATTTTTAGAAGATGTATCGCTGTCCTAAGCATCATACGTACCTCTGCTGAATCAAGTGATACATTCAATATGTTTTCTATCCTTTGCTTTCTATTTTGAATGGTTTTATAATGAAAAAACGTCTGTTTGCCAACTTCCTTCAAGCTAAGCCCCGACAAAATCTTCTCCAATGTATCAACTAATTCAGTTTGATTTCTCTGATCATATTCAAGTAAAGGTCCTAATGTTTTCTTAACAAATACCTCAGATTCATCTGAATCAGCAAAAGGAATTAAGACTTGATAAGCACCACAATCGTCAAAATGATACACCTTATGCTGATTCCAAATCCTCTTACCAATGCGCACTGCTGATTGGGCATGCTTAAATCGAAGGGCGACGTGTGTTAACGAATCAAAATAGTCGGCTATACCAATATGAGCTTGTAAGCCAGGAAAAGATAATGCTACAAGGTCAATGTAGGATTCTGCCAATTGTATCTCTTTTGTTTTATGGTAAGAAGAATCACACATAGCACTCAATATGCCAATACCTTCAGGCACTTCCCAGGCAATCGTAGCCTCTTGATTCGTAAGCTGATCAATCAGCACATCCATATTTTTTTGTCTCTGCTCCAATGCATTGACTTCACTAAGAAAACTGCCACTATCATCAATACTCAGAAAATATAACGAAAAATGATTAGGAAGCTGAATTCCTAATCGATAAGCATGATTGTAAACATCCGACTCAATTTCGATATCACCATTTAAAAGTTTCGTAAAGAAATCATTTTTTAACCTTCGCTCATAGGATTGCTGCAAATCATTTTCCACCAGTTTTCTTTGGGTAATATTTCTGATTACACAAAGAAATCCCATATTCTGCCCCTCTTCATCCTTAGCGGTACTCATTAAAGATTCCAGCCAAATGATTTCTCCATCTTTACGCTGCTGCTCTACTTCCATAAGCACAGAGGGATCTCCCCCATCTTGCCCAGCCATCTTGCCTAATTGTATACCAATAAAAGGCAGTACTTGCTCCGTTAAAGATAGTTCAATAAAGTCCGCTGCCGTATAGCCTAATAATCTCTCAATGGATGGACTGCAGTAGATAACCTTCATATCATCATCCATAAGTACGATCATGTCGTCCATATTCTTAGCGATGAGTCGATACTTTTGCTCACTTTCCTTAAGCTGCGCCTCACGCTTCTTTAATTCGGACATATATTTTTTTTCGTTTTCTTCTGCTTGTTTTAACCGTTGTATCATAATGTTAAAGGATGCAGAAAAATCCCCCATAAAATCAATACGCTGATTAAAATCGCCTGAAGCAATCATACTCGTCTGCCAAGTTAAATGCCGTGCAGGATCTAAAACGCTTCGTTACCTCGATTAGCAAACAATCACCACTCTCATGGCCTAAGGTATCATTGATCAATTTAAAATTATCCAGGTCTAAGTAACAGACAGCCACAATTTTCTTATCTCGCTTACTCTGGGCGATAGCCTGGTTAAGACGGTCATATAATAAACGTCGATTGGGAAGACCTGTTAACGTATCAAAAAAGGCAAGACATTCTAGCTCCGCCTTGTGTCGTTTCAAGTCAATGATCAACTTGGCCACCCATGCCACTAATATACTAAAGATCAGCCCCTGCATCATCTTTAGATACAGTCCATAGGGATCACCCCAGCCATTAGTGGGAGCTACAAACTAAGTATCCACATTATGTTAGACACCTTCACAATTCTTTCTACAGGTTCCCCTGCTAAAGCATCTGTAGATCCAGCAATAACCTCTTTTTGCCCTGTATCTGGATGGACACGCCACAATTCATAGGCAAAGCCTTGCATTTCCAGTTGGGAAAGGTGAGCAGATTCAAGTATCTCAGGAAAACGAAGTACCACGTTAACAAATCCCCAAAAATATGAATTGCCCATTTCATCCTTAAGATACTGGCAAACGCCCTACCCCGCCAAAGGGACCTTGAAGCATTTTGAAAGGTCCCGCGAAGGTTAGCTGTCCGCTATCACGAGCCAAAATTGCTTCGACAGACCGCGTTTCGTCGTTTATCAGATCGTGCCCTATGGCTTTTTCATTGCCAGAAAGAGGTTCGATTTGCTGCACAACTCCCCCAGGAGCCAACTGCAGTGAGTCTACCCCAGGATACAACAACAGCATTTGGCTTGCTACATCATGAAAATGGGGAATCGTGCCCTTTCCCTGACGAACCAACGCTGCTAATGCATAGGTAATGGCAAAACTGCTCTCGTTGGCGTGTCTAATTGCATCTGCATAGCCACTTGCTATCTCATAGGCACGCACTCTGGAAATTTTAAGACGATCTTGCTCCAGCTGCCAAATGATCCAGGTCGCAAAAGCAGCGGCCAGGAAAAAGACTATGACCGCGATGACCAGGGGACTGGACAATATATAATTTCTGCGTAAAGGAGTTGTAGTATCATAATAAAATTCTTTCATTTTCTCCTCCTTCACCTACTTTGCAAATATTCATTTATTATATTGTATAGCTGCTTGATACTTTGCATCAAATCCTGCTTCTTACTGGATATTACATCTGTCTGCATAAAAGGAAACATCGCTCCATTCTCCTTTTTTGTAAGACAGCAGCAAGGCAATCTAAAGAATACTATTTCCTCTTGTCTAAAGCCCATACTTAAATATAGTCTTCTCTCTATAACAATATAACACTATGTAATTATTATCCATTATCCACCGGATAATAATGATCTAACAAAAAGCGTTTTAACTATCCCCTATAGACATTCCTCGACACAAAACATCTTTTTGCAACGACCAGTTTCCTATAAAACGAAAAAGGAACCACAGAGGCGCAGAGAACACAGAGAAAGATGGAGAAGATAAAAATGCTCTCTCACTGTTCTCTGCGTACTCTGTGTTCTCTGCGGTTCAACGTTCCCCCTAAAACTTATAAATCCTAATACTCCCAAAACATTCTTTGTATCTCCACGGGATCATTGGTGGTAAGCAAAGCCAGCATAAGAAGTATTCTGGCTTTTTGCGGACTTAAGGTATCGGATACGACAAAATGATATTCATCATCATGTATCGCTCCATTG
This sequence comes from Pelosinus baikalensis, assembly GCF_020819555.1. Taxonomy (NCBI): domain Bacteria; kingdom Bacillati; phylum Bacillota; class Negativicutes; order Selenomonadales; family Sporomusaceae; genus Pelosinus; species Pelosinus baikalensis. The sequence continues at coordinate 4,903 of NZ_JAJHJB010000028.1, read as the reverse complement.
CGGGTCACAATGCCGCTGCTTACACGGGTACTCCTAACAATAACAACACCTTGTTTTTCAATATTGATGAGTCCTTCTCTTATGCTGTGGGACATATTCCCATTGCCTAATCCGGCATAAACAATCCCTTTTGCCCCAGCTTTTACTGCGGCTTCTGCTATGATCGGACTACTATCAACATAACCGTAAATAATTTCAACTTTAGGCAGATCAGTAATTCCTCTACAATCAAATTCTGAGCATATTGTATGCCTCCGTGCTGGAAGCCGATAAAAATAAGGAATTCCACCCTGTATATAACCTAGATATCCCAAATCCGGAGCTTGAAAACTATCCTGCAGCATTGTATTTGTTTTGGTAACTTCGCGGCTGCAATTCATCGTATCATTTAGAGCAACCAGCACGCCTTTGCCAATGGATTTATCATTGGCTGCAAGAGTAACTGCATTATAAAGATTCATTGGACCATCAGCACTCATGGCAGTAACAGGCCGCATAGCACCAACCAGCACTACTGGTTTTTGGCTTTGTACTACCAAATTTAAAAAATAAGCTGTTTCCTCCAGCGTATCAGTGCCATGAGTAATAACGATTCCATCCACTTCATTGAATGCTAAAAGTTCATTAACACGTGCTGCTAATTGCAGCCATATATCATAAGTCATATCGCAGCTGTCAATTTGCGATAGCTGCTCTCCAGTAACATGAGCAGTCCTATGTATTTCTGGAATTTCTTGAATCAGACTATTTATAGATAGGATTGCCGAAGTATAATGCAATGTTTCCGCTGCAGAGGAAGCCTTACCAGCGATGGTACCTCCTGTACCGATAATTACAATATTTTTTTTCATGGTTCTTCTCCCTTGCAAATATTTTTACAATTAAAATCAATGATCCCTAGTCTATTTAGGAGATGGATGTTAGACCTTGGAATTGATCAGCTGCTTACTGACTTAGTTAAAGGAGTATCGCTGGATCTCGCTTTAGCACTCATGGCTACTTTATAGAGTAAGGTACAAAGCAGCAGATAGACAAAAACGCCCAGGTAGGTAGCCGCAGGTGTTTCTACCCACACTTCCAGAAAATAATCAAATCCCATTATACGCAATACGGCACTAATAAGACTGCCGATAGCACCACCTGCTATGAAACCGGAGGCAATCGTTTCCCCTTTGTTTAGACGCAAAGCATTTAGAAGTTCGTTTTTGCTGCTATGAGAGACAAAGTGGGAAATCAGACCGCCAACTAAAAGTGGTAAATTAATTTCCATCGGCAGATAAGCACCAAGAGCAAAAGCCAATGGCGGAACTTTAACCATCCAGAGAATGACAGCAAAGAAGCCTCCTGCCAAATAGAGCGGCCAGTGAGCCGAGCCGCCTTCCATTAAGGGTTTGACAATAACCGCCATAGCGTTGGCTTGAGGTGCTGGTAAAGCACCTTGCCCGACAAAGCCATAGGCCTGGTTGAGCAATATAAGAACTCCTATAGACAAAACAGCTGCCAGCGTAGCAGAAACCAATTGCCACTGCTGCATTTTACGCGGGGTTGCTCCCAGTAGGTGAGCCACCTTAAGCTCTGACATGAAGTTCCCCGCTACACCCAAAGCAGTGCAAAGGAAAGCCGACATCATCAAAATTGCTGTAATACCTACATCGCCATGCATTCCAGTACTACCCAAAATTAGCGCAGAGACGATAATCATGAAAATAGTCATACCAGAAACCGGCTCAGTGCCAGTAAAAGCGATCGAGCTTATGCCAACCACAGAGAATAAGAAGGAGAAAACTACAACAATCACCAGTGCTAGCACTGTTTGCAGGATACTTTGGGAGAAAAAGGTATGGAAAAACATTGTGAATAGCAGAATGACAAGAACGATGCCGCTCACAATAAGGGGCATGGGAATATCTTTTTGGGTGCGCTGTAAGGCTTGTTGTGTTTCGCTATTTCTTTTAAGCAAACCGCTCACAACGGTTTTTGCCACATTGCCTACAACGTTAGACATGGATAAAAGTCCGATAATGCCCGCCATGGCCAGCATGCCAATGCCAATGTGGCGTACATACTCACGAAATACCGCACTGATGGGAGCATTAGCCAGCAAGATGTCTTGGCCTTTGACTAGCATGTGATGGTCGCCTGCCAAGAAATAAATGACTGGAATACAGACAAACCAAGAAAAGAATGAACCAGCAGTGATGATTGCGGCATATCTTAGCCCAGTGAAAAAGCCAATCCCCAGCAGTGCCGATTCGTTGTCTAAACTGAAGGTCAGTTTGGCTTTATCTGCTAACTGCTGCCCCCAGCTAAAAGCGGTGCTAGAAATCACTTCCTGCCACCATCCAAGGCTGCTGAGGATAAAATCATAAATGAGAGCAATTGCGCCACTGAATAACATGAGTTTAGCTTTACTGCCTTCTCCAGAGGTTAAAACTTCTGCCGCTGCCCGTCCAGCTGGGAAGGGATAGGCATGATGCATTTCTTCACAAAAATAGCGGCGGAATATAGCAGCAATCAAAACGCCAAGTAGACCGCCAAGGATAATTGGTACAGCCATTTGAAAGTAGCTGAGACTGTTATTTCCTAGGATGTAAAAGGCCGGTAGAATAAACATGGCACCTCCCAAACCATTCGTACCAGCGCTAGCGATGGCTTGAATATGGACGTTTTCCGGGAAGGCATTTTTACGTTTAAGCATGACCGCCATGCCCATGGCCATTACTGACACAGGAGCAAAGGCATCTACCGTTTGCCCGATCTTCAGGCACAGATAACCAACTGCTAGGGCAAAAATAGCGGCATAGAATAACCCCCAAAAGACAACATATGAATTAATTTCCTGATACTCTTTATCAGGGGACATAGGTGTTCCCATTGGAGTAACGTTGCTTTTCTGTTCAGACATAATACGCCTCCTTGATAAATTTGCAGTTACTTTTCTAAGTACTTCATTCTTAAGTCAGCTTTACATGTACTACTTTCTCTCCTCCTCCTTGTCATAGCAATAAGACTACACCTTAAACTCCTATTTTCTATAAATACAAATTAGCGCGGTTAACTTGGGAATTGCTAGGATGTAACTGGAGCGAACGCCCAGCCTTCTTTACGAATGCCTTATGTCCACGCTTAACGCTTACTCTAACTGCAAAGATTGTGCCAAAAAAAGTCTTCGTGCTACATTTACAATTAATATGTGTAAAAGTTGTTATCCAGAAGCCTTACATTCTAATATTTAAAAAAAATATAAAAAAAATTCACCAGAAACCACCAGCGAAGCAATCGCTTTTTTGTGTCAACTCGGCATTACCCATCTAAATCTTATCTCCTACGATCCGAAACAGGAGTATCCTGCTATCAATATTGCAATCACCCTAGGAGAAGCCAACACCGTTCCACCCCACATCAAAAAGTGATCGACGTAGGCCATCGCTATATCGATATCTCTACATTTCTATCCATATTAAATTATTTCAATTTGGATACGCAAGAGACCAGCAAGCGCCTTATCAAATACTCCGATACCATTGTCACAGTGGATATCGGCATTAAGAGCCATTATAAAGAACTTTTTATGAAAAATACGCAGCTTGATACGGTTGTCAACCTTTCTCATGATGCAATCTTACTTACCGACAAAGATAATTTTATTTTACTGTACAATAAGAAATTCAGCCAAATATTTGATATCACCGATAATATAATCGGGAAAAATTTTTCTCATGTTCTACCTAATAGATCTCTCCAAAATTCAGATCAGAGTATCATTGATGAATTAATACAATTCAAAGACCGATCTTTATTAGTAAGCAGCAGTAAAATTGAATATTTTGGTGAACCTGCTGGGACTTATTACAATTTTCAGGAAGTAACCTATATACGCCACTTAGAAAAGAGCTTATCAAAGAAGTTACGCGACAATGGCCTGGTGACTCGTTATACCTTTGCAAATATCCAAACAAAATCACCTAGAATGAAAGACTGCATCAATTTTGCTAAGCAGCTCTCACCCACAAATCATACTGTACTGATTACAGGAGAAAGCGGAACAGGCAAATAATTGATCGCCCATTCCATCCATGCAGCTTCTCCTCGCTCCATGTATCCTTTCATAGCCATTAACTGCTATCTACCCATTGTGATAAAGAAAAAGTCTATCTGGTACTTTCCATCCTCTCTGGCTGCCCTTCAGGGGCAGGGAGGAAATGATTGAAGCAAAATGTGCTGATTCTGTAATGAATATTACAGAAAGTGAAATTAGACGATTCTTATCGATATTCGGTGAGATGGATCTAGTTGATTCACAAGTTGGCAGACGGGGCAGCTGCCTGACTGCAAAAGGTCAGCAATTTGTTACTTGGCTGAAAGGAAACTCCATCTTATCATAACCTTTCCCTGCCCATCAAAGCCAGGTCTTGCAATAATTTTACTTTTGTGCATCAATTATTTTCATAAACTCTGCCATGAAGCTTCCCAGTCCAAACATATTAAAAAATACAAACCTTCGCAGCATTTCAATTGTGATAGCAAAAATTACGCTGGCTCCTACAGCCATCCCCAACCCTCGTGCAATCCCTGCCAGAAAATTATTTATAATGATTTTCTTGGGTTTTTCTAACATTTCTAAATACTCAGCAATGCGCATGGCTTCTAAATGATGTACCAATTTTTGTAATGTAATAGCACAAGATTCTGCCCGATTCACCAGATCCATCTTTTCGATCTCTGGACTTACTAAAGGCACATTCCCTTTCTTCAATTCCATGTCTTTCCCCCCTTACCATCCATCGTATCTATTTATATTACATTTATTATAAATTCAATCCTATAAAATTCATACTGATTTCTCTTTAAAATGTACCCTATAGAGTAGACACTAAAAAAAGTCTACCCTATAGGGTATTTT
>NZ_JAJHJB010000027.1:0-65815 GCF_020819555.1 Pelosinus baikalensis | reverse complement strand
AGCAGTTGGTAGCTCGTCGGGCTCATAACCCGAAGGTCACAGGTTCGAGTCCTGTTCCCGCAACCAATTTAAGTAGCGAGCCAAAGGTTCACGAGCAGAGTGAGTGAAAGCTTTGTGTGAGTCGCTTAGTTAGCACCGAAGTGCTAACATCAAATGTCTTTACAATGTTTCAATTTAGGAAACTATGTTATATCGCGGGGTGGAGCAGTTGGTAGCTCGTCGGGCTCATAACCCGAAGGTCACAGGTTCGAGTCCTGTCCCCGCAACCAATGTTTATTACTGCTTTAGATTGAAAGATGTAAGGCAGATCTATATGCTGGTGTAGCTCAGTCGGTAGAGCGTATCCTTGGTAAGGATAAGGCCACCGGTTCAATCCCGGTCACTAGCTCCATTTGCTCGAATTGTAGCATTTCTAACATGGCGGTGTAGCTCAGCTGGCTAGAGCATGCGGTTCATACCCGCAGGGTCCGGGGTTCAAATCCCTGCGCCGCCACCAAAACAAAAAAAGATATTGACATAACACATTGATTGTTGTATAATAATAAATGTCGCTAAGGGAAACCGCGTGACATAGAAGATGCTGGAATAGCTCAACTGGTAGAGCACCTCACTTGTAATGAGGATGTTGCGGGTTCAAGTCCTGTTTCCAGCTCCATTTTATTTTTACATGGATGGGTTCCCGAGTGGCTAAAGGGAGCAGACTGTAAATCTGCCGGCTCCGCCTTCGCTGGTTCGAATCCAGCCCCATCCACCATTATTATCATTAGTATCTAGGGTGTTGATAAATATTTAGATGCGAGGGGCATACTAACGTATGTTGAGCGAGTGCTCGCAGGAGTAACAAAGCAGATGAATGTTTAGCGACAGCCGTTGTATTGAATATCGCGGGGTGGAGCAGTTGGTAGCTCGTCGGGCTCATAACCCGAAGGTCACAGGTTCGAGTCCTGTCCCCGCAACCAATGTTTATTACTGCTTTAGATTGAAAGATGTAAGGCAGATCTATATGCTGGTGTAGCTCAGTCGGTAGAGCGTATCCTTGGTAAGGATAAGGCCACCGGTTCAATCCCGGTCACTAGCTCCATTCATGTTGCTAGTCTAATATTAGATATGCAGGAATGGAAGAGTGACTATAAAAATATGGCGGTGTAGCTCAGCTGGCTAGAGCATGCGGTTCATACCCGCAGGGTCCGGGGTTCAAATCCCTGCGCCGCCACCAAGAAAAGTATAAAACTTCGCTTTATTGCGAAGTTTTTTTGTTATTTAGCAGGAATTTTCATAAAATAATAGAATATTGTAGCTTGGTAAAATAAATGATGCAGTGAGGTTTCTTAAACAAGAGATTTTGTTTGCACTACATAGAAGACGCAGACAAAAGACGAAGTGGTTTTTGTTTAGAATTAAGACAGGCCCTATTTCATAGTTCTGTAATTAAAATTAAGGGGGAAATACAATGGCAAAGAAAAAGTTTGAAAGAAATAAACCACATATTAACATTGGGACAATTGGTCACGTGGATCATGGTAAGACTTCCTTAACAGCTGCAATTACCATGACTCTTTCGAAACATGGTGGCGGAGAATTCATGGCATATGACATGATCGATAAAGCTCCAGAAGAAAGAGAACGTGGTATTACGATTAATACAGCTCACGTAGAGTATGAGACTGAAAAACGTCACTATGCTCACGTTGACTGCCCAGGCCATGCTGACTATGTAAAAAACATGATCACTGGTGCTGCACAAATGGATGGGGCGATTCTAGTAGTAAGTGCTGCAGATGGTCCTATGCCACAAACTCGTGAACACATTCTATTGTCTCGTCAAGTAGGCGTACCTTCCATGGTAGTGTTCTTGAACAAAGCTGACTTGGTTGATGATGATGAATTAATCGAATTGGTTGAAATGGAAGTTCGTGAACTTCTTTCCAGCTATGAATTCCCTGGTGATGATATTCCTGTAGTGTGTGGTTCCGCTGTACAAGCGCTTAACTGCGGTTGCGCAAGTCGCGAATGCAAATGGTGCGGAAAAATATTTGATCTGATGGATAAAGTAGATGAGTACATTCCAACTCCAGTACGTGCAACAGACAAACCTTTCTTAATGCCTGTTGAAGACGTATTCACCATTACTGGTCGTGGGACAGTTGCTACTGGCCGTGTAGAACGTGGTGAAATCAAAGTTGGCGACAACATTGAAATCGTTGGTATGACTGAAAAACCTAGAACTGTAGTAGTAACCGGGGTAGAAATGTTCCGTAAACTTTTGGATTCTGCAGTAGCAGGAGATAACATTGGTGCACTTCTTCGTGGTGTTGAACGTAAAGATATCGAGCGCGGTCAAGTATTGGCTAAACCTGGTTCTATCATCCAACACACGAAGTACAAAGCAGAAGTATATGTACTGTCTAAAGAAGAAGGCGGTCGTCATACTCCGTTCTTTACCAACTATCGTCCACAATTCTACTTCCGTACAACAGACGTTACTGGTGTAGTAAATCTGCCAGAAGGTGTAGAAATGGTTATGCCTGGTGACAACATTCAAATGTCGATTGAGCTTATCACTCCAATTGCACTTGAAGAAGGTTTACGTTTCGCGATTCGCGAAGGTGGTCGTACTGTTGGTGCTGGCGTAGTTACTGCTATCGAAGCATAATATAAAATCAAAAAAAAGAAAGCTTGGACTCGTTCCAGGCTTTTTTAATATTATGAACCACAAAGACGCAAAGGACACAAAGTGGATTTATTTATAACTTATTTTTAATGTTTTCCTTTGTGTGCCGCATAACGGCATTGTGCCTTTGTGGTTCAAACGGCTCTTTTATTTAGCGGATTTAAAATGAAAAAATTCTTTACCTTGACAGATTACAAGTAAACGTATAAAATTTCTATAAATGGATATAGTTATAAGACAGGGGTTTCCCTGTTTTATTTTATTGTCTTGATATCATAATATTTTCCACGAGTATGGTGAGTATCTGGTATTGACAGGCTGATGTAAGTGTGCTAGATTATATTAGTGGCATTACGAAATGATGTCATATTTACAGGTAAGAGAGGTGTACAGGATGCGCAATGCGGTAACGTTAGCTTGTACTGATTGCAAGCAACGTAATTATCAAACCAATAAAAACAAGAAAAATGACCCAGATAGATTAGAATTCAATAAGTATTGCAAGTTTTGCAAAAAACATACTTTACACAAAGAAACGAAATAATTGTAATTTCGTAAGTAGGGGTGTAGCTCAATTGGTAGAGTAGCGGTCTCCAAAACCGTTGGTTGCGGGTTCGATTCCTGCCGCCCCTGCCAGTTGGTCTTTAATGCTTGAATTAGCAGTACAAGACAGGGATGTGAAAAAATGGTTGCCCAAGAAACAGCAGTTCAAACGAGTCCTTCTCGTTGGAAGAAGTTTTTTCGTGAAGTTAAAGCTGAATTAAAAAAAGTGTCTTGGCCTACCAAACAAGAGCTTATCTCTAATACAGGAGTGGTATTTGTCGCTGTATTATTGATTGCGGGTTTGATATGGGCAATTGATGCTGTGTTTACTCAAATATTACATTTGATTATCAAGTAGGCTAAGGGGGTGGGGACGTAATAGGCGTCCCTGAAGTAATGGAATCTGAAAAAAATTGGTATGTAATCCATACATATTCTGGCTATGAAAACAAAGTAAAAGCTAATCTGGAACGCAAAGTCCATTCTATGGGTATGGAAGATGAAATCTTTCGGATTGTAGTACCTATGGAAGATGAAGTTGAAATGAAAGATGGCAAGAAAAAAATTACCAAGAAAAAAGTTTTCCCTGGATATGTTCTGGTAGAAATGATTGTCAATGATAAATCGTGGTATGTTGTACGCAACACGCCAGGTGTTACAGGTTTTGTTGGCTCTGGTACTAAACCTATCCCGCTTACTGATGCCGAAGTGAAAAACATTTTGAAATCCATGGGCATTGAAGAGCTTAAGCCGAAGTTAAATATTGAAGTTGCTCAAGTAATTCGCATTACTTCTGGAGCCTTCGAGAATTGGACAGCCAAGGTGCTTGAAATTTACCACGACCGTAGCAAACTGAAAGTGCTTGTTGATATGTTTGGACGGGAGACACCGGTAGAATTAGATTTTTCTCAAGTTGAGAAAGTTTAAATAAAGTTTAATTTGAAACTTTATGATCCTAAGTGGGAGGGTAATATACCCGCAAAACCACATTATGCATATAAGGAGGTGTAAGTAAAATGGCTAAGAAAGTTATAAAACTTGTAAAATTGCAAGTTCCTGCTGGTAAAGCAACTCCGGCGCCTCCAGTCGGCCCTGCGCTCGGTCAAGCTGGCGTGAATATTATGGCGTTTGTTAAGGACTTTAACGAAAGAACCGCTGCGCAAGCTGGTTTGATTATTCCGGTAGAAATTACCGTGTTCGAAGATAGATCCTTTACTTTCATTACCAAAACTCCTCCAGCTCCTATTCTTCTTAAGAAAGCTGCTGGTATTGAGACTGCATCAGGCGAACCAAACAAGAAAAAAGTTGCTAAAGTATCTCGCGACAAAGTTCGTGAAATTGCTGAAGCAAAAATGAAAGATCTTAACGCTGCTTCTGTAGAAGCTGCTATGCGTATGATCGAAGGCACTGCCCGTAGCATGGGTATTGACATCATTGATTAGTCTTTGGCTTTTCTAAATTGCCAAAGACTGGCTTAAAGCTGCCAGATGCTAGGCACGACGAGGACGTGACCGCAGACGTACTGACGTACGTCGTAGAGAACGCCCGCAGGAGCAACGACGCAGATGGTAGGTTTAAGACAGTCGGATGTTAGTGTGGGAGGATTTTCCGTTAAACCACAATCGTAAAGGAGTTTTTTAATATGCCAAAACATGGTAAGAAATACGAAGAAGCTGCTAAGCTGATTGAAGCAAATAAGTTATATGAAACTGAAGAAGCCATAGAACTTGCTAAAAAAACAGCTAGTGCTAAATTTGATGAAACAATCGAAGTTGCGATTAAATTAGGGGTTGACCCTAAACATGCTGATCAGCAAGTACGTGGTGCGGTAGTATTGCCTCACGGTACTGGTAAAACCAAAACTGTTTTGGTTTTTGCTAAAGGCGAAAAAGCAAAAGAAGCAGAAGCTGCTGGTGCTGACTTTGTTGGTGCTGAAGATATAGTAGCAAAAATTCAGGGTGGATGGACTGAGTTTGATGTAGCAGTTGCTACTCCTGATATGATGGGTACTGTTGGTCGTTTAGGTAAAGTATTAGGCCCTAAAGGTTTAATGCCGAACCCTAAAGTTGGTACAGTTACTTTGGATGTTGCTCGTGCGATTAGTGAGATAAAAGCAGGTAAAATTGAGTATCGTACTGATAAAGCTGGTAATATTCATGCACCAATCGGTAAAATATCATTTGACAATGAGAAAATTATCGAGAATTTTCAAGCGTTGGTTGACATCTTGAATAAGGTAAAACCAGCTGCTGCTAAAGGACAATACATGCGTAGTATCACTGTAAGTACTACTATGGGTCCTGGTGTAAAAGTGAATCCACTTAAAGTTTCTGGCAAGAAATAATTAATTGTAAGTAAGAAGTGGTGGTATAGTCTTTGATCCAATGCAACTGAATAAATAAATTTGGCTGTAGACAGCAGGTATTCGTAATGAACTAAGTGAGATGTGAATCTTTCTCATGTTCGCCTGCCGAGGTCGGGGATTATACTATAGCTTTTGCTATTAGCGACCTCCGGCTTATTATGCCGAGAGGTCGTTTTGTTTTGTAATCTTGTAAAGGAGGTGGATTTTAGTGGCTATAACATCAGAAAAAATATCAGTCGTTTCCGAACTGAAAGGTAAGCTTTCTGCAACAAAAGGTGCGGTATTAACAAACTACCGTGGTCTTACTGTAGCACAAGATACTCAACTTCGTCGTAAATTACGTGAAGCTGGCGTAGAATACCGTGTAGTAAAAAATACAATGACACGGATTGCTGCTAAGGAAATTGGAATTGAAGGGTTGGACGTTTATCTTGAAGGTCCAACTGCAATTGCGATTTCTGAAACAGACCCCGTTGCTCCAGCGCGTGTAATTTCTGACTTTGTAAAAGAGTATAAATTAAAAACATTGGAAGTAAAAGCTGGTTTGTTAGATGGTAAGGTTATTGATGCGGAAGGCGTAAAAGCTTTGGCAAGCCTGCCAACTCGCGAAGTGCTTATTGCTCAAGTTTTGGCTGGTATGCAAACTCCAATTGTTGGATTTGTCAATGTACTTCAAGGTTCTATCCGCAAATTCGTATATGCGCTTGATGCTGTGCGCAAACAAAAAGAATCAGCATAAAAAATTAAAATTAATGGAGGTTTTTTAAAATGACTCAACAAGAAATTATGCAAGCAATTGAGAACATGACTGTTCTTGAATTATCCGAATTGGTGAAAGCTCTAGAAGAAAAATTTGGTGTTTCTGCAGCTGCTCCTGTAGCTGCTGCTGCTGCCGCTCCAGCTGCTGCTGCTGCTGCTGAAGAAAAAACTGAATTTGACGTTATTCTTACTAACGCTGGCGCTAGCAAAATCAACGTTATCAAAGTTGTTCGCGAAATCACTGGTCTTGGCTTGAAAGAAGCTAAAGAAGTAGTTGATGGTGCTCCTAAAGCAGTTAAAGAAAAAATTGCTAAAGCTGATGCTGACGCAATCAAAGCTAAGCTTGAAGAAGCTGGCGCAACTGTAGAAGTTAAGTAATTATAACTCTCTATTCTTTCTAAATTATAGAATGAAAAATATAAAAGAGTACCCATGTGGTGCTCTTTATATTTTTTCCTGAATTAGATTCTTGAGGTATTGACTAATGGGTCTTATTGTGATATTATTGTTCAATGCAAAGAATGTTTATTTTAGGGTAATGTTTTTTTATTGTGCAATGTATAAAATCTAGATTGGCAGGAAATAGTAATATATGGAGGATGGAATAATATTTCATCATGAAGACAAATGCAAGGTCTGTTACTTGACTGGAAAAACCTTGCTTTTTTTGTATTGTAGTGCCTAACCCTTCATTTGCTAGGTGCTAAAGTACTACTGTAATTTGTCTTTTATTATATATTTCATATTTAGTGCTAATGGATGATATTATATTATGTACTGCACAATATTGTATTATGTAAAAGGTTTTATACCTGCGGCAAAATATTGTGAGTTGCGAAAGTGACTTGCAATATCGGTATACATATAGCTAATGAAGGTGTGCTGCCAAGGTATAGAGTTTAATTTGGGCTAAGGGGTGAAGGATTTAATGTTTAATCCTGTTCCGGTTGGCAAAAAGATCAGATATAGTTATGCCAAGATCAAAGAAGTACTGGACATGCCCAATCTGATTGAAATTCAGAAGAATTCCTATAACTGGTTTCTAAAGGAAGGGCTGCAAGAAATTTTCCATGATATTTCGCCTATTCAGGACTTTACAGGTAATTTGGTTCTGACATTTGAAAAATTTACATTAGGCGAAGCCAAGTATCACGTTGAAGAATGTAAAGAACGCGACGTTACTTATTCGGCTCCTTTACGTGTCAATGTTCGATTGATTAATCGTGAGACTGGCGAAATTAAAGAGCAAGAAGTATTTATGGGCGATTTCCCGCTCATGACAGAAAATGGTACTTTTATCATTAATGGTGCAGAGCGGGTTATTGTTAGTCAGTTGGTACGTTCCCCAGGTGCGTATTACAATGAAACAATTGATGCAACAGGTAAAAAACTGTATAACTCTACAGTGATTCCAAATCGTGGTGCGTGGTTAGAACTCGAAACAGATGCCAATGATGTAATGTCTGTTCGGGTAGATCGCACACGAAAATTACCAGCAACAGTATTGATTCGTGCTTTAGGCTACGCGTCAAATGCTGCTATTGCGGAACTGTTTCATGATGATGTGAGAGTTCGCGCCACTTTGGAACGGGATAATACCAATTCCAGAGAAGAAGCTCTAGTTGAAATCTATAAAAGATTACGTCCAGGTGAACCTCCTACCGTAGATAATGCTACTCAGTTATTAGAATCACTATTTTTTGACTCTAAACGTTATGATTTAGCAACTGTAGGGCGTTATAAATTAACAAAAAAACTAGGCTGGCGCCGTCGTTTGATGGGCAAGACTCTTTATCAGGCAATTGCAAATGCAGAAACAGGAGAAATTATTGTTCCTGCAGATACAATCGTGGACGAAAAAGTTCTTGATCAGATTGATCAAAGTGGTGTCTTTGCAAATGCAGCTTTGATTGAAGTAAAAGTCAAACTAAAAGATGGATCACCAGTTAAAATGCTATGCAATCCTGAATTACCTTACAATCATCGGACAATTACCAGAGAAGATATTTTAGCTTCTGTTAACTATCTTCTCAATTTGATGGATGGATTTGGTAATGTGGATGATATCGATCATTTAGGTAACCGCCGCCTGCGTTCAGTCGGTGAATTGCTACAAAATCAGTTCCGTATCGGTTTGTCTCGTATGGAACGGGTAGTGAAAGAACGTATGACCATTCAAGATGTTGATGTCATTACTCCCCAAGCATTGATTAACATCCGCCCTGTTGTGGCTGCTATCAAAGAATTCTTTGGCTCCAGTCAGTTGTCGCAGTTTATGGATCAGACAAATCCTTTGGCAGAACTTACTCATAAACGTCGTTTAAGTGCCTTGGGACCTGGTGGGCTAAGTCGTGAACGCGCCGGTTTTGAAGTGCGTGACGTACATCACTCTCACTATGGTCGTATGTGTCCAATTGAGACACCAGAAGGTCCGAATATTGGTCTTATTGGTTCATTGTCAACCTTTGGACGTATTAACGAGTTTGGTTTTATTGAAACCCCTTACCGTAAAATTGATAAGGAAAATCGTATCGTAACAGAAGATGTACGATATTTGACAGCTGATGAAGAGGATGAAGTAGTTTGTGCGCAAGCGAATGAACCGTTAAATGAAAATAGCTGGTTTGTTGAGCCGCGAGTTACCGTACGTCATAGACATGAAATTTTAGTTATTCCTGCTGAAAAAGTTGACTATATGGATGTATCGCCAAAGCAGGTTGTATCAATTGCTACGGCTATGATTCCATTCTTGGAAAACGATGATGCAAATCGTGCCTTGATGGGCGCGAATATGCAACGTCAGGCAGTACCTTTACTTAGAACACAGGCTCCGCTCATTGGAACTGGAATGGAATATAAAGCTGCCAGAGATTCTGGTGTTCTTATTCTAGCTAGAAATGCCGGTGTAGTTGAAAAAGTTACAGCTACTGAAATTAAAGTACGCACGGAACGTGGTACGTTAGATAACTATAAGCTGCTGAAATATTTGCGTTCTAATCAAGGAACTTGCATTAATCAGAAGCCGATTGTTTATAAAGGCGAGCAAGTAGAAAAAGGGCAGGTATTAGTTGATGGACCTGCTACCGATCAAGGTGAATTAGCACTAGGCTTTAATGTACTTGTAGCTTTCATGCCATGGGAAGGTTACAATTATGAAGATGCTATTTTACTAAGTGAAAAAATTGTAAAAGATGACATCTACACTTCCATACATATTGAAGAATATGAATGTGATGCCAGAGATACGAAGTTAGGACCGGAAGAAATTACTCGTGATATTCCGAATGTGGCTGAAGAGGTACTAAAAGATCTTGATGATCGCGGTATCATACGCATTGGCGCTGAAGTGCGACCAGGGGATATTCTAGTGGGTAAAGTGACTCCAAAAGGCGAAACAGAATTAACGGCAGAAGAACGTTTGCTTCGTGCTATCTTTGGTGAGAAAGCTCGTGAAGTTCGAGATACATCATTGAGAGTGCCACATGGCGAAGCTGGTAAAATTGTTGACGTAAAGGTATTCAGCCGGGAAAATGGTGATGAATTACCACCAGGTGTGAATTTCTTAGTACGTGTATATATTGCCCAAAAACGGAAGATTTCCGAAGGGGATAAGATGGCAGGGCGTCATGGTAATAAGGGTGTTGTTTCTCGCATTATGCGTGAGGAAGATATGCCGTTCTTGCCTGATGGCACGCCAGTACAGATTGTGTTAAATCCATTGGGTGTACCATCACGTATGAATATCGGACAGGTACTGGAGACCCATTTAGGAATGGCTGCTGCTGCTTTTGGTATGCAAATCAGAACAAATGCTCCTGGTGTTGCAGAACGACTGAAGGAAGTTGGCTATGACTCTGATAAAAATGGTCTTCCTAAACCGGGGATTGCTGGGATTAACTTAGCAACTCCAGTATTTGATGGGGCTCATGAAGAAGAGGTCTTTAAAACATTAAAAGCAGCTGGATTGCCGGAAGATGGTAAAACTGTCTTATATGATGGACGTACAGGGGAAGCTTTTGATAACCGCGTTACTGTAGGTTGGGTATACATGCTGAAATTGGCCCATTTGGTTGATGACAAAATTCATGCACGATCTACTGGTCCTTACTCTTTGGTTACACAACAGCCATTGGGTGGTAAAGCACAATTCGGTGGTCAGCGTTTTGGGGAAATGGAAGTTTGGGCATTAGAGGCATATGGCGCCGCTTATACCTTACAGGAACTCTTAACGGTAAAATCCGATGATGTAGTAGGGCGTGTAAAAACCTATGAAGCGATTGTGAAAGGTGAAAACATACCTGAACCTGGAGTGCCTGAATCCTTTAAGGTTTTAATTAAAGAGCTTCAAAGTATTGGGCTTGATGTTAAAATCTTAAATGAAGATGCACAAGAAATTATGATTGATGACACTGATGAAGATATTAATCAAGTGGCTAAAGAACTTGAACTTAATATTGGTGTTCCAGTGAATACTGCACCTGAAACTCATACTCGCACTGCTAGTGAGATTGAGCCAGACCTGGTGGATGATTTTGATAATCCTGATGAAATGGAACCATTAGAAGAAGAATTAGATATTATAGCGGAAATCGGTGAGATGGATGAAGATGTAGCAGAGGAAATCGAAATACCTGGACGAAAATCCGTCAAGAAAGTAAAAAGTAAAGATAAGAAACCAACACAACGTGATTTCTTGGAAGAGTTAGACGACGAGGAAATTGAGTAATGGGGTAAGGGAGTGATAACCCTTTGTTAGATGTAAACAATTTTGATTCTATGAGGATTGGATTGGCTTCTCCGGAGCAAATCCGCAAATGGTCATTTGGTGAGGTAAAAAAACCGGAGACAATCAATTACCGTACTCTAAAACCTGAGCGTGATGGTTTATTTTGTGAAAAAATATTTGGACCAACTCGTGACTGGGAGTGCCACTGCGGTAAATACAAACGTATTCGCTATAAAGGGATTGTTTGTGATCGTTGTGGCGTGGAAGTAACTCGCTCCAAAGTACGTCGAGATCGAATGGGGCATATACAATTAGCCGCACCTGTATCTCATATTTGGTATTTCAAAGGTATTCCAAGCCGTATGGGGCTGATATTAGATATATCGCCTCGCTCCTTGGAAAAAGTATTATACTTTGCTTCCTATATCGTACTGGATCCTGGTGAAACACCGCTGATGAAACGTCAATTGTTGACGGAAAATGAGTATCGGGATTATCGCGATAAATATGGCAGTTCCTTTAAAGTCGGCATGGGTGCAGAAGCTGTCAAAAAACTTTTGGAAGAGCTTGATTTAGAAAAAATATCTAAAGAACTAAAACAAGAGCTGAAGGAAGTTAGCGGTCAGCGTAAAATTAGAGCGATTCGCCGCTTAGAAGTAACAGAAGCTTTTCGTAAATCAGGTAATCGTCCTGACTGGATGATTATGGATGTTGTACCAGTTATTCCGCCTGAACTCAGGCCAATGGTACAACTTGATGGTGGTCGTTTTGCTACTTCTGATTTAAATGATTTGTATCGTAGAGTCATTAACCGTAATAATCGTTTGAAGCGATTGTTAGATCTTGGTGCTCCCGATATTATTGTGCGTAATGAAAAACGTATGCTACAAGAAGCTGTAGATGCTCTGATTGACAATGGTCGTCGTGGACGCCCGGTAACTGGTCCTGGTAACCGTCCTCTTAAATCATTAAGTGATATGCTCAAAGGTAAACAAGGTCGTTTCCGTCAGAATCTCTTAGGTAAGCGTGTCGATTACTCTGGACGTTCAGTTATCGTTGTTGGACCTGAACTGAAATTGCATCAATGCGGTTTGCCAAAAGAAATGGCATTAGAATTGTTTAAACCTTTTGTTATGAAAAAACTAGTGAATGCTGGTCATGCCCATAACATTAAGAGTGCTAAACGTATGGTCGAACGAGTGCGCCCGGAAGTTTGGGATGTATTGGAAGAAGTTATTAAAGAGCATCCAGTGCTTTTAAATCGTGCTCCTACCTTACATAGATTAGGTATTCAGGCTTTTGAACCAGTGCTGTCTGAAGGTCGCGCTATAAAACTTCATCCTCTAGTATGTACAGCATATAACGCGGATTTTGATGGTGACCAAATGGCTGTCCATGTGCCTTTATCGGCAGAAGCCCAGTCAGAAGCTCGTATGTTGATGTTAGCTGCTCATAATATCTTATCAACTAAAGACGGTAAACCGGTAGTAACACCGACCCAAGATATGGTTCTAGGAGCATATTATCTTACCATGGAAAAAGAGGGCGATATCGGTGAAGGTAAGATGATGTGTGACATTAACGAAGCATTACTTGCTTATCATCAAAAAGAGTTGTCCCTTCATGCCATAATTAAAGTACGTTTTCCAAAGTATGGTTTGGTAACTACTACCATGGGGCGTTTGATTTTCAACGAAAGCTTACCTGAAGAAATCCGCTATTTCTTCCAAAAAGATGGCGAATGGCATTTAGGTATTATGATGGATAAAAAAGAGCTTGGCAAATTGGTAGCTGAGACGTATCGCCAATTTGGTAACTCTAAAACGGCTGTAGTAATTGATAATGTTAAAAGATTAGGTTATGCTTTTGCTTGTCGTGCAGGTATGACTGTAGCCATTGCTGATATCAATATACCGCCTGAAAAGAAGGAAATCTTAGCGACTACTGAGGGCCGAGTTGATACTGTTGATAAACAATATCGCCGTGGTTTGATTACGGAAGATGAACGATATAAGAAAACCATTGAATTATGGACAAAAGCAACAGATGATGTTACTTTAGCCATGATGAATAATCTGGATCGCTTTAACCCGATTTATATGATGGCTAACTCTGGTGCTCGTGGTAACATCCAACAGATTCGTCAGTTGGCAGGTATGCGTGGGCTCATGGCTGATCCATCAGGCCGGATTATTGACCGTCCGATTAAGGCAAACTTCCGTGAAGGTTTGACGGTTCTTGAGTATTTTATTTCTACTCATGGTGCTCGTAAAGGTTTGGCCGATACTGCACTTAGAACTGCCGATTCTGGATATTTGACACGTCGTTTGGTTGACGTATCTCAAGATGTTATTGTTCGTGAAGAGGACTGTGATGTTGTAGGAATTAACCTGATCCGTGAACGGGCGCGATTGGCGAAATCCAGTACAGGTGCAATTGAGGTGCTTAGAGATACACTGTTAGGAAGAGTCTTAGCCGAAGATGTTCTTGATCCGAAAACAACAGACATCTTGATTCCTCGTTCTACAGTTCTTGCTGATGATAACTTGCGTATTATTGGTGAACATGGAGTACCGGAAATTATGGTGCGCGGTGTATCAACAACTACGGAAGAAGATATTAATGCTTCTGCATCCAATGAGACTATTGTATTAGGTGCACCGGAAGAAAAAATGCGCGAACTTCTGAAAAATGCTATGGTACGTGAAATGTTGGGTAAAAACACTACCAATGCTATTAAAGACAGCCAAGGCGTAGAAATTGTTGCTGCCGAGACACCTCTTACCGAAGAAGCGATTGAAGCTGTTTTAGTAAGTGATGTGCGGGAAGTAAAAGTACGCAACAACAGTATTAAGGGCATTGAGGTTGAGGCGATTACAGAAGGAACTGGCGTGATTGAATCGCTGAAAGATCGTATTGTAGGTCGTTTTGTTGCCGAAGATATTGTTGATCCTAAGACTGGCGAAGTCATTGTAAAAATCAATGATACGATTAGTGAACTACTGGCAGATCGCATTGTAGCCATCCGTGAGAAAGTATCGATTCGTTCTGTACTTACATGTAAATCACAATATGGTGTATGTATTAAATGTTACGGCCGGAATCTAGCATCTGGTCATGCTGTAGATGTAGGGGAAGCTGTAGGTATCATTGCAGCTCAATCCATCGGAGAACCTGGGACACAGCTTACTATGCGTACTTTCCATACGGGCGGTGTTGCCGGCGATGATATTACACAAGGTTTGCCAAGGGTTGAAGAGCTGTTTGAAGCTCGTAAGCCAAAACGTCAAGCCATTATTACAGAAATCGATGGTGTAGCTACTGTTGACACAAAAGAAGTAAAAGGTATGCGTAAGATTACAGTAGTACCTGCCGCAGGTGAGGAGCGTATATATCCTATTCCTTATGGTGCACGTATTATTGTTCGTGATGGACAGCAAATTATTGCAGGTGACCGTCTAACAGAAGGTTCTGTAAATCCACATGATATTTTACGTGTATGCGGTATTCAAGCTACGCAACGATATTTAGTATATGAAGTGCAAAAAGTATACAAATCTCAGGGTGTTGAAATTAATGATAAACACATCGAAGTAATTGTAAGGCAGATGCTCCATAAAGTGAAAACGGAGGAATCTGGTGATACTGAACTTTTACCGGGTGAATATATTGATACTAATACCTTTGAAGAAGAAAATGCCAAGGCAATTGAAGCAGGCGGTGAGCCATCTGTGGCACGTCCTATCCTACTTGGTATTACAAAAGCATCATTGGCGACAGACTCCTTCTTATCAGCAGCATCCTTCCAGGAAACAACTCGTGTACTTACCGAGGCTGCGATTAAAGGTAAAATTGATCCGTTGCTGGGTCTTAAAGAAAATGTTATTATCGGTAAGCTAATACCAGCAGGTACTGGTATGAGTCGTTATCGAAACATTAAGCTGACTTATACAAAAAGTGTAAAAGTAGAGTAATGAAAAGAGGAACTTGGTACTTAATCAAGTTCCTCTTTTTTACGTAGGTCATAAAAAGAATCCTTGAACCACAAAAGCACAATGCCGCTGCAGCGGCACACAATATAAATAAAACCCCTTTGTGTCCTTTGCGCCTTTGTGGTTCAATTTTTTTTGTATGTTTTAAAGAATACGTAAGAATTTTCATAAATTTAGGTTATGAAAATTCTTTGACAAAAGTTTGGAAAGTGATATAATTACCTTCGGCTAGCAGTAAATTTAATATTTTTATCTAAAAAAATTACAGAATACGGAAAAAATGATACACCTGGTAGCGTGGTCATAAAAAAAGCCTGCAAATATAGAGAAAATATGAATTTATTGAGATATGTTTGTTGACATTGCCTTTGGGTAATGATAATATATTAGAGGGCCAGTGAGAAATGACTGGTTTGCTAAGTAAGGGAGTGAACAGTATGTCGCTCGAGAAGCTGAAGATTGCTAAAAAAATAGTTGGTGTCAAGCAAGTCACCAAAGCGGTTGAAAAAGAGCTGGTGCAAGTTGTATATATTGCTCAAGATGCTGAACAACGATTTGTAGAAACTCTGCGAACGTTGTGTGAACGCAAAAATGTGGCAGTAGAAGTGACGCTTACTATGGCGGAATTAGGAAGTGCTTGTGGCATTGAAGTTGGTGCAGCAGCAGTAGCGGTTTTGAAATAAACGCAACCATGTTAAATGTTTTGCCTTAAACTCATAAATTTGAGGTGAAATTTTTATATAATCATTCTAAGATAATTTGGAAGGGGGTGTATTGAATGCCAACAATTAATCAATTAGTACGTAAAGGTAGAGAGTCGCTTATAGAAAAATCTACTGCGCCTGCTTTGAAGGAATCTCCGCAAAAGCGTGGTGTGTGTACGAGAGTATATACAACTACTCCTAAAAAACCAAACTCTGCACTTCGTAAAGTAGCGAGGGTACGTTTAACAAATGGTATTGAAGTTACTGCCTATATCCCTGGTATCGGTCATAACTTGCAAGAACATAGTGTTGTGCTTATCAGAGGTGGTAGAATCAAGGATTTACCGGGCGTACGTTATCACATTGTTCGTGGTGCATTAGACACTGCTGGTGTGCAAAAACGTAGTCAAGGTAGATCGAAATATGGTACTAAACGTGCGAAAAAGTAAAAATTAATTAGATAACCCTGGAAAAGGAGGGGACAATATGCCAAGAAAAGGACCTGTTACAAAACGCGACGTATTGCAAGATCCGGTATACAATTCTAAAATTGTTACTCGATTTGTAAATAAAGTAATGCTAGATGGCAAGAAAAGTGTTGCTGAAAATATTGTATATGATGCATTTGATATTATCCGGGCTAAAACCGGCAAAGATCCGTTAGAGGTTTTTGAAACAGCAATGAAGAATGTTATGCCAGTTTTGGAAGTACGTGCTCGCCGTGTTGGTGGTGCAAACTATCAAGTGCCGATTGAAGTACGTGCGGATCGTCGTTTGTCACTTGGAATTCGCTGGTTGGTGAATTACTCAAGACTACGCGGTGAAAAAACCATGCGTGAGAGATTGGCAGCTGAATTAATTGATGCATCCAATAATACTGGCGCAACAATTAAGAAAAAAGAAGATACACATAAAATGGCTGAAGCTAATAAAGCTTTTGCACATTATCGTTGGTAAGATTTTAAGGTTTTCTTAAACAGTAAGGAGTGATGATAGTGGCCAGAAAATTCTCGCTTAATAATACTAGAAATATCGGTATTATGGCACATATTGACGCTGGCAAAACCACTACGACTGAACGTATACTGTTTTATACTGGCAAGGTACACAAGATTGGGGAAGTGCATGAAGGCGCTGCGACAATGGACTGGATGGTACAAGAACAAGAGCGGGGTATTACAATTACTTCTGCAGCTACAACTTGTGAATGGTCTGGACATCGTATTAATATCATTGACACACCAGGACACGTGGACTTTACCGTAGAGGTAGAACGCTCGCTCAGAGTGTTAGACGGAGCTGTAGCTGTATTTTGCGCTAAAGGTGGCGTAGAACCGCAATCAGAAACTGTTTGGCGTCAAGCTGATAAATATGGTGTGCCTCGTATGGCATACGTTAATAAAATGGATATTCTTGGTGCTGACTTTTACCGAGTTGTCGATATGATAAAAAGTCGTTTAGGTGCAAATGCAGTGCCTGTTCAACTGCCAATTGGATTGGAAAGTGGATTCAAAGGGTATGTAGACTTGGTGCAAATGAAAGCCGTCGTTTACACCGATGACCTTGGTAAATTTAGTGAAGCTGCTGAGATTCCAGAAGATATGCAAGAACATGTTGCTGAATACCGTCAAGGTCTTTTAGATGCTGTGGCAGAAAGCGACGATGAACTCATGATGAAATATCTTGAGGGTGAAGAATTTACGTTAGAAGAAATTGTAGCTGGGATTCGTAAAGCAACGATTGCTTGCAAAATGACTCCAGTATTGTGTGGTTCTTCTTACAAAAACAAAGGTGTGCAGCCTTTATTGGATGCAGTTGTTGCATATATGCCGGCACCTATTGATGTTCCAGCGATTAAAGGTATCAACCCTGATACAGAGGTAGAAGACGAACGTGCAGCAGATGATAGCTTGCCGTTTTCAGCTTTAGCTTTCAAGATTATGGCTGATCCTTATGTTGGTAAACTAGCATTCTTCCGGGTATACTCTGGGGAACTTTCTTCCGGGTCTTATGTATATAATTCGACCAAAGGTAAGAAAGAACGTATTGGACGTATCCTGCAAATGCATGCTAATCACCGTGAGGAAATTGAAAGAGTATACTCAGGTGATATTGCTGCTGCTGTTGGATTGAAAGATACAACAACTGGTGATACTCTCTGTGATGATAAAAATCAAATTATTCTTGAATCCATGGTTTTCCCTGAACCTGTTATTCACGTAGCGGTAGAACCGAAAACCAAAGCTGACCAAGAAAAAATGGGTATTGCACTGCAGCGCTTGGCGGAAGAAGATCCTACGTTCAGTGTGAGCACGAATCAGGAATCAGGTCAAACTATTATTGGTGGCGTTGGTGAATTACATTTAGAGATTATCGTTGACCGGATGCTCAGAGAATTCAAAGTGGATTGCAGCGTAGGTAAGCCGCAAGTTGCATATCGTGAAACCATCCGCAAAAAAGTAAAATCTGAAGGTAAATTTGTTCGTCAGTCAGGTGGTCGTGGTCAATACGGTCATTGCTGGCTGGAAATCGAACCTCTTGAACCTGGTCAAGGCTTTATTTTCGAAAGTAAAGTTGTTGGTGGTTCCATTCCGAGAGAATACATTGCGCCAATCGGTGCAGGTTGTAAAGAAGCTATGGATAACGGCGTTTTAGCTGGTTACCCTATGGTAGATGTAAAAGTAACCGTTATTGAAGGTTCCTACCATGATGTTGACTCTTCTGAAATGGCGTTTAAAATAGCTGGCTCAATGGGCTTTAAAGCTGGTTGTGCGAAAGCGGGTGCTGTAATCTTGGAACCTTACATGAAGGTAGAAGTTACTGTACCAGAAGAATATATGGGTGACGTAATTGGTGATTTGAACTCACGTCGTGGACGTATTGAAGGTATGGAAGCCAATAATGGTTCCCAATCCATTAAATCCTTTGTACCACTGGCTGAAATGTTCGGTTATGTAACTGATTTACGTTCAAAAACCCAAGGACGCGGTAACTACACAATGAGTTTTGCTCATTATGATGAAGTACCAAAAAGTATTGCGGATGCGATTATCGCCAAAGTAAAAGGCGTAGAGAAATAAGGAGGCAAAAATACAATGGCAAAGAAAAAGTTTGAAAGAAATAAACCACATATTAACATTGGGACAATTGGTCACGTGGATCATGGTAAGACTTCCTTAACAGCTGCAATTACCATGACTCTTTCGAAACATGGTGGCGGAGAATTCATGGCATATGACATGATCGATAAAGCTCCAGAAGAAAGAGAACGTGGTATTACGATTAATACAGCTCACGTAGAGTATGAGACTGAAAAACGTCACTATGCTCACGTTGACTGCCCAGGCCATGCTGACTATGTAAAAAACATGATCACTGGTGCTGCACAAATGGATGGGGCGATTCTAGTAGTAAGTGCTGCAGATGGTCCTATGCCACAAACTCGTGAACACATTCTATTGTCTCGTCAAGTAGGCGTACCTTCCATGGTAGTGTTCTTGAACAAAGCTGACTTGGTTGATGATGATGAATTAATCGAATTGGTTGAAATGGAAGTTCGTGAACTTCTTTCCAGCTATGAATTCCCTGGTGATGATATTCCTGTAGTGTGTGGTTCCGCTGTACAAGCGCTTAACTGCGGTTGCGCAAGTCGCGAATGCAAATGGTGCGGAAAAATATTTGATCTGATGGATAAAGTAGATGAGTACATTCCAACTCCAGTACGTGCAACAGACAAACCTTTCTTAATGCCTGTTGAAGACGTATTCACCATTACTGGTCGTGGGACAGTTGCTACTGGCCGTGTAGAACGTGGTGAAATCAAAGTTGGCGACAACATTGAAATCGTTGGTATGACTGAAAAACCTAGAACTGTAGTAGTAACCGGGGTAGAAATGTTCCGTAAACTTTTGGATTCTGCAGTAGCAGGAGATAACATTGGTGCACTTCTTCGTGGTGTTGAACGTAAAGATATCGAGCGCGGTCAAGTATTGGCTAAACCTGGTTCTATCATCCAACACACGAAGTACAAAGCAGAAGTATATGTACTGTCTAAAGAAGAAGGCGGTCGTCATACTCCGTTCTTTACCAACTATCGTCCACAATTCTACTTCCGTACAACAGACGTTACTGGTGTAGTAAATCTGCCAGAAGGTGTAGAAATGGTTATGCCTGGTGACAACATTCAAATGTCGATTGAGCTTATCACTCCAATTGCACTTGAAGAAGGTTTACGTTTCGCGATTCGCGAAGGTGGCCGTACTGTTGGCGCTGGCGTAGTTACTGCGATTGAAGCGTAAGAAAATGATTGGGGCGGCTGACAGTAGTCGCCCCAATCAAAATGGTTTAGATTTTTTTACAAACATGCGATGACGTGAAAGGTTGCCTGCAAGGTGCGGGGGGAATTTTCACGGAGAATGTCCGTTCTAGAAACTGGGCGATAAGGAGGAAATACAATGGCTAAACAACAAAAAATCAGAATTCGTCTTAAAGCATATGATCATAAAGCACTGGATCAAAGTGCGGTTAAAATAGTGGACACTGCAAAAAGAACAGGTGCAATGGTTTCCGGGCCAATTCCACTTCCTACGGAGAAAAATATTTTCACTGTCCTGCGTTCACCACATGTCAATAAAGATTCCCGGGAACAATTTGAAATGCGTACCCACAAACGTCTGATTGACATTCTTGAGCCGACTTCCAAGACCGTTGATGCGTTAATGCGTCTGGATCTTCCGGCTGGTGTCGACATTGAAATCAAGCTGTAGGAGGAGGTGTAATAATGGCTAAAGGAATTTTAGGTAAAAAACTTGGTATGACACAAATTTTTACGCAAGATGGTAAATTGGTTCCTGTTACTGTAATTGAAGCAGGCAATAGTGTTGTACTACAAAATAAAACAGTTGAAAATGATGGCTACAATGCGGTGCAATTGGGTTTTGGCACTGTTAAAGATAAAAGAGTTACTAGCCCAATGAAAGGTCATTTTGCCAAAGCGGGTGTAAAACCTGTTAAACTGATCAAAGAAATTCGATTGACTGAAGCATCTGAATATACGATTGGTCAAGAAATTGGCGTGGATATATTCACTGAAGGTGAAATCGTTGATGTTACTGGTACTGCAAAAGGTAAAGGTTTTGCTGGTGTTATCAAACGCTGGAACTTTAGACGTGGACCGATGGCCCATGGTTCTAAATCCCATCGTGAGCCAGGTTCCATGGGACCTCGGATGAGCGGCGGCGGCGGTAAAGTATTTAAAGGTAAAAAACTACCTGGCCGTATGGGTAATCAAAAAGTTACTGTGCAGCGCTTGACTGTTGTAAGAGTCGATGCTGAACGGAATTTAATTTTAATAAAAGGCGGTATTCCTGGTCCTAAAGGAAGCTTTATGATGATTAAGAATACAGTAAAGCCTAAGAAATAATCTCGTTGGTTCTAGGTTTGGTGTTAGTGTAACTTACTTCAAATCTTGAACCTCGACCACGAAAGGAGGATGTGCTATATGCCGAAAGTAGCAGTATATGATATCACTGGAGCAAAAACCGGTGAATTAGAATTAAATGATAGCGTTTTTGGTGTGGAAGTAAATGAAGCGGTACTGCATCAAGCTGTAGTAATGCAACTTGCTAGTCAACGCTTAGGAACAGCTTCAACTAAAACAAGAGGTCTAGTACGTGGTGGCGGTAGAAAGCCTTGGAAACAAAAGGGCACAGGTCGTGCGCGCGCTGGTAGTACCCGTTCCCCAATTTGGGTAGGTGGTGGTACTACATTTGGTCCGCAACCACGTTCTTATGCATTCAGAATGCCACGGAAACAACGTCGTTTGGCAATTAAATCTGCTTTAACTGCAAAACTTCAAGATGGAGAATTGGTAGTAGTAGATAGCATTGCTTTTGATGCACCAAAAACTAAAAATGTAATCAATATGTTGAGTGGTTTTGATGCAGCAAACAAAAAGAGTTTAATTATTACTGGTGAAGTTGTAGAAAATGTTGAAAAGTCAGCTCGTAACATTCCTGGCGTTAAAGCAATTCCGGCTTCCAGCAGTTTAAATGTATACGATCTTTTGTATCATGACAAAGTGTTTGTTACAAAAGAAGCAATCACCCGTATTGAGGAGGTGCTGGCCTAATGCAAAATTTGCGCGATGTACTGATTCGTCCGCTTGTTACGGAGAAAACTGCTGCTATGATGGAAGAAAATAAGTATACATTTGTTGTACCTTTGAAAGTTAACAAAGTAGAAATTCGTCAAGCTGTAGAGCAAATTTTCAAAGTAAAAGTACTAGCTGTGCACACCATCCGCGTTATGGGTAAAACCAAACGTATGGGTAAAACAGAAGGTAAGCGTCCGGATTACAAAAAAGCAATTGTAAAACTGGCTCCTGGTCAGAATATAGAATTCTTTGAAGGCGTATAGCCTGAAATTTATTGAAAAGGAGGGGCAATAATGGCAGTAAAAAGCTTTAAACCTTATACACCAAGTCGAAGATTTATGACTGGGTCTAATTTTGAAGAAATTACTACGGATCGACCAGAACGTTCACTAGTTGAAACTCTTCAACAACGTGCTGGCCGTAACAACCAAGGTCGCATGACTGTTAGACATCAAGGCGGCGGTCATAAACGTCAGTATAGAATCATTGACTTCAAACGTAATAAAGACGGAATCATAGCAAAAGTAGCTACAATTGAGTATGATCCTAATCGTTCAGCTCGTATTGCACTATTACACTATGCAGACGGAGAAAAACGTTATATTTTAGCTCCTAATGGTCTAAAAGTTGATGATAAAATTATGAGTGGTCCTGAGGCAGATATTAAAGTAGGTAATGCGTTACCAATTAAAAATATCCCTGTAGGTACTCAACTTCATAACATTGAACTTAAAATCGGCAAAGGCGGACAAATGGTTCGTTCCGCTGGTGCATCTGCACAACTTATGGCAAAAGAAGGCGAGCATGCGCTTTTAAGATTGCCTTCTGGCGAACAACGTAAAGTGCATATTAATTGTAAAGCTACCATTGGTCAAGTGGGTAACTTGGAACATGAAAACATTACAATTGGTAAAGCTGGCCGTTCTCGTTGGCTTGGTATTCGTCCTGCTAACCGTGGTGTTGCGATGAATCCTATCGATCATCCACATGGTGGTGGTGAAGGTCATTCACCTGTAGGTCGTAAACATCCTGTTACACCTTGGGGCAAACATGCTTATGGTGTTAAGACTCGTCGTAATAAAACATCTAACAAGATGATTGTAAAAAGACGTACGAAGTAGTTAAAGCCTAAGGGCTAACTGGATAGAGAAGGGAGGCTAATCAAGTGTCCAGATCAATTAAAAAGGGACCTTATGTTCATCCAAGCGTGATGAAAAAAATTGACGCAATGAACGCAGCTGGCGACAAAAAGGTTATTAAGACCTGGTCGCGTAGTTCTACCATTCTTCCTAATTTCGTTGGACATACTGTTGCGGTACATGATGGACGTAAACACGTACCTGTCTACATTACTGAAGATATGGTAGGTCACAAACTAGGTGAGTTTGCACCTACTCGGACATATAAAGGTCATTCTGGTTCAGAAAGATCTACATCATTACGGTAATTTCGTGATAGTTACTGGAAGGGGGTTAGTGTATGGAAGCTAAAGCAATTGCTAGACACATTCGCATTGCGCCACGTAAAATTCGTGTTGTTATCGACTTGATTCGTGGTAAAAACGTTGGTGAAGCATATGCAATTTTGAAAAATACGCCGAAAATTGGATCTGAAGTGCTGTTAAAAGTACTCCAATCGGCGATTGCAAACGCAGAACACAATAACGATTTAAATTCAGATAAACTCTATGTTTCCGCAGCTTATGTTGACCAAGGACCTACCTTGAAACGTATTCATCCGCGGTCACGTGGGCAAGCTTTTAAAATTTTAAAACGCAGCAGTCATGTGACAGTTGTTGTAAACGAAAGATAACGAGTGAAGGAGGGAAAACAAAGTGGGTCAGAAAATTCATCCTCATGGTTTACGCCTTGGAATTATTAAAACTTGGGATGCTAAGTGGTATGCTGGTAAAGACTTTGCAAATAATTTACACGAAGATTTAAAAATTCGTAAATTTATCAAAACAAAGGCTTTCACTGCGGGTGTATCCAAAGTTGTGATCGAAAGAGCGGCTAACCGTGTTAAAGTTGTAATTCATACAGCAAAACCTGGTATGATCATTGGTCGTGGTGGCGCTGGTATTGAAGAATTGAAAAAGAATTTAAAAACGCTTACTGGTAAGCAAGTTGATATAAACATTGCTGAAATTAGACAGCCTGACGTTGATGCTCAATTGGTTGCGGAAAATATTGCGGCTCAATTAGAAAGACGTATCGCTTTCCGTCGTGCTATGAAGCAATCCATCCAACGCACTATGCGTATGGGCGCAAAAGGTATTAAAGTAATGTGTGGCGGTCGTTTAGGCGGCGCTGAGATTGCTCGAAGTGAAGCTGCCCGTGAAGGTAGTATTCCTCTTCACACTCTTAGAGCTGATATTGACTATGGTACAGCTGAAGCACATACTACTTACGGCTTAATTGGCGTAAAAGTATGGATCTATAAAGGTGAAATTTTGCCAGAAGCTAAAAAAGCCGCTGCCGCTGTTGAAGGGAGCGAAAAATAATGCTACTGCCAAAAAGAGTGAAACATCGTAAACAATTCCGTGGTCGTATGAAAGGTAAAGCAACTAGAGGCAATACCGTAAGTCATGGCGAGTTCGGATTGGCAGCGTTAGAACCAGCATGGATTACTAACCGTCAAATCGAAGCAGCTCGTATTGCGATGACTCGTTACATTAAACGTGGTGGTAAAGTCTGGATTAAAATATTCCCAGATAAACCAATTACTGCGAAACCTGCTGAAACTCGTATGGGTAGCGGTAAAGGTTCAACCGAATACTGGGTAGCAGTAGTAAAGCCAGGTCGTGTAATGTTTGAAATGGATGGCGTTAGCGAAGAAGTGGCTAAAGAAGCTATGCGCTTGGCTGCTCATAAACTTCCTATCAAAACAAAGTTTGTGAAACGGGAAGCTGTTGCTGAACCGCAAGAAGAAGTGGGTGGTGAAGTACATGAAGGTTAAAGACTTCCGTGAAATGAACGCAACTGAACTTAACCAAAAAATAGCTGTACTCAAAGAAGAATTATTTAACCTCAGATTCCAACTTGCTACTGGTCAATTGGAAAATCCTATGCGGATTAAAGAAGTTAAAAAGAGTATTGCCAGAGTTAAGACCATTCAACGTGAGCAAGAAATTAAGCAAGCGTAGCGTTCTGATAAACGTTCTTAAAGTAATAGTGCCGTTAAGTGTAAGTTAGAACGGAAGGAGGCTAATTGGACGTGAGTGAAAGAAATGATCGTAAAGTTAAATTTGGTAAAGTAATAAGTGATAAAATGGATAAAACCATTGTTGTAGCAATAGAGCGTTTAGTGCAACATCCTCTTTACAAGAAATCCATTAAAAAGACTGTGAAATTTAAAGCCCATGATGAAAACAATGAAAGCCATATTGGCGATATTGTCGAAGTTATGGAAACTCGTCCGCTGTCTAAGGATAAGCGCTGGAGAGTTACAAAAATTATTGAAAGAGCTAAATAAGTGAGGTTTGGAGTTCGCAGTTCGTAAAATTGAACCTCGACCTCTAACCTTCAAAAGGAGGGAACAGGATGATTCAACAACAAACGATTCTTAATGTTGGCGATAACAGCGGTGCGAAACAAATCATGTGCATCAGAGCATTAGGCGGTTCTTATCGTAGATATGCAAACATTGGTGATGTTATTGTTGCGGCAGTAAAATCTGCTTCTCCTGGCGGGATGGTTAAAAAAGGTGACGTAGTGAAAGCCGTAGTAGTACGTTCGAAAAAAGGCTTACGTCGCCCTGATGGATCTTATATCCGCTTCGATGAGAATGCCGCAGTTATAATTAAGGAAGATAAAAGCCCTAGAGGAACTCGTATATTTGGGCCAGTAGCGAGAGAACTGCGTGAGAAAGACTTTATGAAGATTATCTCGCTGGCGCCGGAAGTAATCTAAGTTAGGAGGTATCCGGGATGTCAGAAGCGAAAAAACTACACGTCAAAAAAGGCGATAAGATCGTAGTTTTGTCTGGTAAAGATAAAGGTAAAACCGGCAAAATCATTCAAGCACTACCTAAGAAGAGCAAAGTTGTAGTTGAAGGACTAAATACAGTAAAACGTCATACTAAACCTTCGCAAAACTTACCTCAAGGTGGTATTATTGTAAAAGAAGCTCCGCTACATTCAGCAAAAGTAATGCTGGTGTGCCCAGCTTGCGATCAAGCAACACGTATTAAGAAAACATCTCTTGCAAGCGGAGCATCAGTTCGTACTTGTAAAAAATGTGGCGAAATAATCGATAAATAATCACGCAGAAAGGAGGTAACGACACTTGTCCAGAATGAAAGAAAAATATAGTGATGAAGTAGCTAAAGGTCTGATGGAGAAATTTGGCTATAAAAACATTATGGAAATCCCTAAAATTGAAAAAGTGGTTCTAAATATGGGCGTAGGTGAAGCAGTAAGCAATCCTAAAGTCCTAGATGTTGCCATTAATGATATGACGATTATTGCCGGTCAAAAACCAGTAGTAACCCGTGCGAAAAAATCAATTGCAGCATTTAAAATCCGTGAAGGTATGCCGATTGGCGCTAAAGTTACCCTGCGTGGACAACGTATGTATGAGTTTTTAGATAAATTACTAAACATTGCATTACCACGTGTTCGCGATTTCCGCGGTGTTAGCCCAAAATCCTTTGATGGTCGCGGCAACTATACCATGGGTATTAAAGAACAATTGATTTTCCCTGAAATTGAGTATGAAAAGGTTGATAAAGTTCGTGGTATGGATATTATTATCGTAACCACAGCGAAAACGGATGAAGAGGCACGCGAACTGTTAAAGCTTATGGGCATGCCGTTCAGTGCGTAAAAGGAGGGACACTCGTGGCCAAGAAAGCATTAATTGAAAAATGGAAACTTGAACCTAAATTTAGCGTACGTAAGTACAATAGATGTAAAGTTTGCGGTCGTCCACATGGTTATTTACGTAAATTTGAAATGTGCCGTATTTGTTTTAGGGAATTGAGCTATAAAGGTGTCATTCCTGGGATAACTAAGGCTAGCTGGTAGATTACAGGAAGGAGGTAATGTTAAATGGTAATGACCGATCCAATTGCAGATATGCTTACTCGTATTCGTAATGCAAACTCGGTTTATCATGACAAAGTAGAAATTCCTGCCTCAAAAATTAAGCAAGCAATTGCGCAGCTTTTGAAAGCAGAAGGATTTATTAAGGATTTCGAAATTGTTAAAGATGATAAACAAGGTGTATTAAGAGCAAGTTTAAAATATGGACCTAATCGTGAAAAAGTAATTACTGGCATTAAGCGTATTTCTAAACCAGGATTACGTGTTTATGCAAGAAAAGATCAAATGCCCCGCGTGTTGGGTGGCCTTGGTGTTGCAATTATTTCAACTTCCAAGGGGATTATGACTGATAAGCAAGCTCGTCGCGAAGGACTTGGCGGCGAAGTATTAGCTTTCGTCTGGTAATTTTTGTAGTTAAGGAGGTGCACATATGTCAAGAATCGGTAGAATGCCGATTGCTATCCCTGCCGGCGTAACAATTACGATTGGCGATGGTAATCAGGTATCGGTAAAAGGCCCTAAAGGCGAATTGACTCGTGCCATTCATAAAGATATGATATTGGAACTTGAAGACAATACCCTTGTTGTAAAACGGCCTTCAGATGAAAAACAGCATAGATCATTACATGGTTTGACTCGTACATTGCTGTCAAATATGGTAATTGGTGTTACCCAAGGTTTCACCAAAACTCTTGAAATTGTCGGTGTTGGTTACAGAGCAGCTAAAGCTGGTAAAAATGTAGCTTTAACATTAGGTTTTTCTCATCCCTTAGAAGTTGCGGCTCCTGAAGGAATGACCCTTGATGTTCCGGCTCCCAATAAAATTATTGTTTCTGGCATCAACAAAGAAGACGTTGGCGCATTAGCAGCTAAAATCCGTAAATATAGAGAACCTGAACCTTACAAAGGTAAAGGCGTTCGTTATGAAGGTGAAGTTGTTCGCCGTAAAGTAGGTAAAGCAGGCGGTAAAGGTAAGAAGTAAGATTTTAAGTGAAAGGAGTGACCACTTTGCTTCGTAAAGGGATTAAAAATAAAGCTAGGCAAAAACGTCATTTACGTGTACGTAAGCTTGTTTCAGGTACTGCAGCAAGACCACGTTTAAACGTATTTCGTAGCCTAAGTCATATGTATGCTCAAGTTATTGATGATGTTACTGGTACTACATTAGTTGCCGCTAGCACTATGGATAAAGATCTTGGCGTAACCTATGGCGGTAATATAGAAGCAGCTAAGGCTGTAGGTGCAGCAGTTGCATCACGTGCTTTGGCAAAAGGAATTAACAAAGTGGTATTTGACCGTGGTGGTTACATTTATCATGGTAGAGTAGCAGCTTTGGCCCAGGCAGCGCGTGAAGCAGGGCTGGAATTTTAAGCAAAAGGAGGTAAATGAATGTCCAGAATTGATTACACAACTCTCGATCTGAAAGAGAAAGTTGTATTCATAAACAGGGTTGCTAAAGTAGTAAAAGGCGGTCGCCGTTTTTCCTTTAGTGCACTAGTTGTTGTTGGTGACGAAAATGGTCACGTTGGTGCTGGTTTGGGTAAAGCTGGCGAAGTACCGGAAGCAATCAGAAAAGGTGTGGAAGATGCTAAAAAGAACTTAATTAATGTTCCTTTGGTAGGCACTACCATTCCTCATCAAATTCTCGGCGTATTTGGCGCTGGTAAAGTATTTATGAAGCCTGCATCAGAAGGTACCGGTGTTATTGCTGGTGGTCCAGCACGTGCCGTACTTGAACTTGCCGGGATTCATGATATCTTAACGAAATCCCTTGGTTCTTCTAATGCTAATAACATGGTACGTGCTACTTTAACAGGTTTGAAGCAATTGAAACGTGCTGAAGAAGTAGCCGCACTTCGCGGTAAAACCGTTCAGGAACTTTTGGGTTAAGGAGGAATTTACAATGTCAAAACTCAAAATCACTCTTACCAGAAGCCTGATCGGCAGACCAGAAGATCAACGAGCTACTGTAAAGGCTCTGGGGCTTAAGAAAACAAATACTTTTGTAACGCAAGATGATACTCCAGTTATTCGCGGCATGGTTCGTAAAGTGGAGCACCTTGTAACAGTTGAAGAAATACAAGACTAATTGAGAGGAGGCGCTAATAATGAAATTACATGAATTAGCTCCTGCGCCTGGTTCAAAGAAAGTCCGCACTCGTGTAGGTCGTGGCTTAGGTTCAGGTCTTGGTAAAACAGCAGGTAAAGGTCATAAAGGTCAAAATTCTCGTGCTGGCGGCGGTGTTCGTCCTGGTTTCGAGGGTGGTCAAATGCCTCTTTACCGTAGATTGCCAAAACGTGGTTTTTACAATAAATTTGGAAAAGACTATGCAGAAGTAAATATTTCTGACTTGAATCGTTTTGAAGACGGTGCAGTGGTTGACCCTGTAGCTTTAATCGAAAGTGGTATTTTAAAAAATGTTCGTGACGGCGTACGTATTTTGGGCAATGGCGAACTGACTAAATCACTTACTGTAATTGCTAATGGCTTTACCAAGTCAGCTGAAGAAAAAATTCAAGCAGCTGGCGGAAAAGTTGAGGTGGTCTAAGTGCTTTCTGCTCTGTCCAACATACTAAAGATCACTGAGCTTAGACAAAAGGTAGTTTTTACCCTAGCCATGTTTTTAGTATTCAGAGCTGGTACGCATATTCCAGTTCCTGGAGTCGATGTTTCTGTTATTGAACAAATGTTTACCAGCGGTAACTTATTTGGCTTGTTAGATTTGTTTTCTGGTGGAGCATTGAGTAAGTTTTCCATCTTTGCAATGAGTATCACACCCTACATTAATGCTTCGATTATTATGCAGCTGATTACTATTGTTGTTCCAACTTTTGAACAATGGTCTAAAGAAGGCGAAGAAGGTCGTAAGAAGCTAACGCAAATTACTCGCTACGGCACTGTTCTTCTCGGATTTATTCAAGCAATTGGTATGGCGATTGGACTAAAAGCAGCAATTATTAATCCAGGCATTGCTTCTACGTTATTGATTGCATTGACACTTACGGCAGGAACTACTTTCCTAATGTGGCTTGGAGAGCAAATTACTGAGAAAGGTATTGGTAACGGCATTTCGCTGATTATCTTTGCCGGGATTGTATCCAGATTGCCTGATGGTTTGTATATGTTGTATGAATATCTTACCGCAGGTACCATTAATATCTTCAATGTATTGTTATTCGCAATTATTGCCTTGGCCATGATTGTTTTGGTAATTGCCATTACACAAGGTCAAAGAAGAATTCCGGTGCAATATGCAAAACGAGTAGTTGGCCGTAAAACCTACGGTGGTCACTCTACTCATATCCCACTGAAAGTAAATCAGGCGGGAGTTATACCAATAATCTTTGCGTCATCCGTGCTGATGTTTCCAGTAACTATTGCCCAGTTTGTTGATATTGCCTGGGTAAAAACTGTGGCAGGATATTTTGCGTGGGGTACGCCGCTGCAGACAGCATTGTATGCGTTGCTTATTATTTTCTTCACGTATTTCTATACTGCGGTTACTTTGAACATATCGGATATGGCAGAGAACATGAAAAAATACGGTGGTTTTATTCCAGGACTGCGCCCGGGTAAACCGACTGCTGATTATTTGGATCGAGTTATGACCAGAATCACCCTTGCAGGTTCCATTTTTCTTGCAGGTATTGCCATACTGCCGAACTTTATTGCAGCTGTGACAAATATTCCAGGGTTAAATTTTGGCGGTACCGCCCTTTTAATTGTGGTAGGCGTGGCACTTGACACTATGAAGCAAATAGAGGCGATTGTTTTAATGCGTCACTATCAAGGCTTTATGAAGTAGGGAGGTCGCTTCGCAATGTATATCCTGTTAATGGGACCGCCTGGAGCTGGTAAAGGTACACAGGCGGCAGAATTAGTTGCAGAATTTCAAATTCCCCACATTTCTACTGGCGACATGTTTCGTGCAGCAGTAAAAGAAGGAACTGAACTTGGCAAGCAAGCGAAAGCTTGCATGGATGCTGGGCAACTAGTACCTGATAGTGTAACTATTGGGATAGTGAAAGAAAGATTGGCTAAACCTGATTGTCATAAAGGTTTTATTCTCGATGGTTTCCCCAGGACGATTGAACAAGCAGATGCTTTAGATAGTACCTTGGTGGAACTGGGAATAAAATTAAATCGCGTTATTAATATTAATGTTCCTGTAGAAGATTTAATTAGTCGCATGACGGGGCGTCGTATCTGCAAAGGTTGTGGCGCTACCTTCCATGTACTATTTAACCCTTCCACAAAGGACGGTAAATGTGATAAATGCGATGGTGAAATCTATCAGCGTGCTGATGATACGGAAGAAACGGTTACGAAACGCTTATCAGTGTATAGCAGCCAGACGAAGCCTTTAATTGAATTCTATCAAGACAAAGGTCTTTATAGTGAAATTGATGGCCGTCAGCCGATTGATAAAGTATTTGCTGATATAGTTCACAGTCTGAGGGGCGAGTAGGTATGATCATCCTTAAATCAGAGCGAGAAATTAATTACTTGCGTGATGCAGGTAAAATAGTGGCAGAAACGTTGGTTGAGGTTAAAAAAGCCGCTAAACCCGGGGTCACTACGCTAGATCTGGACAGAATAGCCGAAGAATATATTAAAGGTCGTGGTGCGATTCCTGCTTTTAAGGGATACCATGGCTTTACAGGAAATATTTGTTCTTCAATAAATGAAGAAGTCGTACATGGCATTCCAGGATTAAGAAAGTTAAAATCTGGAGATAATGTTAGTATTGATATTGGAGCGGTAATAAATGGATACAATGGCGATGCCGCGATTACAGTAGCTGTTGGTGAAGTTGATGCCGAAGTACAAAAACTTTTGGATGTTACCGAAGAGTCTTTGTATAAAGGCATTGAGCAAGCAATTCTAGGTAATCGTCTAAGTGATATTTCTCATGCCGTCCAGGTTCACGCAGAACAACATGGTTTTGGTGTGGTGCGTGATTATGTTGGGCATGGGATTGGCCGGAGTATGCATGAAGATCCACAGGTCCCCAATTATGGCGATCCTGGCCGTGGGCCACGATTAAAAGCTGGTATGACGTTGGCCATTGAGCCAATGGTCAATCTGGGCACTTATGAAGTAAAGACACTTGACGATGGTTGGACGGTTGTAACTCTTGACGGCAAGCGCTCAGCGCATTTTGAACATTCGATTGCCATCACTGACGGTAAGCCGGAGATTCTAACTAAGTTATAGGAGGCAGCTCTGGTGTCAGTCGTGAATATATCAATGGGTCAACTTGTTACTAGTATTGCCGGAAGAGATGAGATGCAGATGTATCTTGTGGTTGGGATGCAAAATAATAAAAATCTCCTGCTTGTCAACGGCAGAGATCGAAAAATAGTGAATCCTAAACGCAAAAATATCCGGCATGTTAATGTTCTTAATTCTATTGCCAAAAGTGTGGCGGAAAAGATTCAATCTGGTATAAAAGTTACGGATGAGGAAGTTCGCCACGCCATTCAGGTTTTATACAAGCCAGAGAATCTGTGATAAGCGGACTAGGAGGGATATCTCGTGTCCAAGCAAGATGTAATTGAGGTTGAAGGTACGGTTGTCGAAGCCTTGCCTAATGCTATGTTCCAGGTTAAACTGGAGAATGAGCATGTCGTATTGGCGCATGTCTCAGGTAAAATCCGCATGAACTTTATCCGGATTTTACCTGGGGATAGAGTAACTGTAGAGCTTACGCCTTATGACTTAAAGCGTGGCCGTATTACCTACCGTTTCAAATAGCGGATTCGTAAGGTAAGATGCTTTCGGTAGCAATCGAAGAGCGCGAGTTCGTGAATATATGAAAAGGAGGACTGGCAAATGAAAGTGAGACCGTCGGTCAAACCCATTTGTGAAAAATGCAAGGTAATTAAACGTAATGGACATGTAATGGTGATTTGTGAAAATCCTAAACATAAACAAAAGCAAGGATAGGAGGTGTACTATAGATGGCACGTATTGCCGGAATAGATTTACCGCGTGATAAAAGAATTGAGATCTCTTTAACATACATTTTTGGTATTGGTCTTACAACTTCCAAGGAAATCTTGGCAGCTACTGGGATTAATCCTGATACACGTACACGCGATTTAACAGAAGAAGAAGTTGTGAAATTGCGTGAAGCGATTGATAAGAATCATAGAGTAGAAGGCGACTTACGCCGTGAACAAGCACTCAATATTAAACGTCTGATTGAAATTGGATGTTATCGTGGTAAACGTCACCGTATGGGTCTTCCTGTACGTGGTCAACGTACTAAGACGAATGCCCGCACCCGCAAAGGTCCAAAACGGACTGTTGGAGCGAAAAAGAAAAAGTAGTAGAGGAGGGATAAAGATTGGTTGCTAAGAAAGCTATTAGACCAAAAAGAAAAGAACGTAAGAATATTGAGCATGGTCAAGCACATATTCGTTCTACTTTTAATAATACGATTGTGACTATTTCCGATACAAAGGGTAATGTTTTGTCTTGGGCTAGTGCGGGTGGACTTGGATTTAGAGGTTCTCGTAAGAGCACTCCATTTGCTGCGCAAATGGCAGCAGAAACAGCTGCTAAAGCGGCAATGGAACATGGATTAAAACAGGTTGAAGTTTTTGTAAAAGGACCTGGCTCAGGTCGGGAAGCAGCCATTAGATCACTACAGGCATCTGGATTAGAAGTAAGTTCTATTAAAGATTGCACGCCTGTACCTCATAATGGATGCCGTCCACCTAAGCGTAGAAGAGTATAAGAAGTTTCGGGAGGTGTTAAATATACATGGCTAGATATACAGGACCTGTTTGTAGACAATGCCGTCGTGAAGGCACAAAATTATATCTTAAAGGCGAAAGATGCTATACGGACAAATGTTCAGTAGGTAAACGTGCGTATGCACCTGGTCAACATGGCCAAGGCCAAACTCGTAAG
This sequence comes from Pelosinus baikalensis, assembly GCF_020819555.1. Taxonomy (NCBI): domain Bacteria; kingdom Bacillati; phylum Bacillota; class Negativicutes; order Selenomonadales; family Sporomusaceae; genus Pelosinus; species Pelosinus baikalensis. Next base: position 31,935 of record NZ_JAJHJB010000027.1, on the reverse strand, counting down.
AAAGTTTCCGAGTATGGTGTTCAACTACGAGAAAAACAAAAAGCACGTCGCGTTTATGGAATTTTGGAAACTCAATTCCGTTCCTATTTTGACAAAGCAGATCGTCAAAAAGGCATTACTGGTGAAAACTTGCTGGTATTGCTGGAAAGACGTCTGGATAATGTAGTATACCGTCTTGGTTTTGCGGCAAGCCGTACGCAAGCTAGACAATTGGTTACTCACAGACATTTCACTGTTAATGGAAAAAGAGTAGACATTCCATCTTATTTAATTAAACCTGGTGATGTTATTGCGGTTCATGAATCCAGTAAAGAATCACCATTAATTAAAGAAATTACAGAATCTCTTGCTCACAAAACAGTGGCACCTTGGTTGGAAAGACCAACTCAAGAGGTAATGAATGGTACAGTATTGCGTTACCCCACTCGTGAGGAAATTGACACACCAGTTCAAGAGCATCTGATTGTCGAATTATACTCCAGATAATCAAAATGTTTTTGAAGATAATCCGCATTTTGCCCTCAACCGTGGGTATGGCGTAACTTAATCGTACGCAAAGAGGAGGGTTTTTCCAGATGATCGAAATCGAAAAACCGAAGATTGAAATTGTAGAACTGAGTGAAGACAATCGTTATGGCAAGTTTGTATGTGAACCACTAGAACGTGGTTATGGTACTACCCTTGGCAACAGTTTACGCCGTATATTGCTGTCCTCCCTGCAGGGGGCCGCAATTACAGCGGTTAAAATTGAAGGCGTTCTTCATGAGTTTTCTACCATTCCAGGTGTTCGGGAAGACGTTACCGACATTATCCTGAATTTAAAAACATTGCGTCTAAAAATGCACAATGATGAACCAAAGACTTTGAGAATTGAACGATTGACTGAAGGGGAAGTTACAGCAGGAGATATTCTTGTTGACCCGGATATTGAGGTTCTAAATCCCGAATTACATTTGGCGACAGTTGATGCTAGTGGATCGCTAAAAATGGAAATCACCGTAGAACGTGGTCGGGGTTATGTTCCTGGCGACAAGAACAAAAAACCTGAACATGTGATCGGTATTATTCCGATTGACTCCATTTTTTCACCCATTCAGAGAGTTAACTATCAGATCACTGATACTCGTGTCGGGAACGTTACTGATTACGATAAATTAACTCTGGAAGTATGGACGGATGGAAGTATCAGACCAGAAGAAGCTGTAAGCAAATCTGCTAGTATTATGGTCGCTCATTTGAAGCTATTCCAGAATTTAGCAGGCATAATTCCTGAAGAAGATAGTATCGATGGTACTTTTACCGAAGTGGTAGAAGAAGGAAATTCAAAAATCATGGATATGACGATTGAAGATTTGGATCTGTCTGTACGTTCTTATAACTGCTTGAAGCGGGCAGGAATTAATACAGTGGCGGACTTGGTACAAAAATCCGAAGATGATATGATGAAGGTGCGTAACCTTGGTCGTAAATCAATGGAAGAAGTGAAGAAAAAATTAATCGAACTAGGTCTTGGACTTAGTGAAGAGGAAGAATAAAGGGAGGGAAGAAAATGGGCTATAGAAAGTTAGGACGAGACTCTAGCGCACGTAAAGCGCTGTTTCGCAGCATCTTGACTTCCTTCTTTGCATACGAGCGTATTGAAACAACAGAAGCTAAAGCGAAAGAAATTAATGGTCTTGCTGAAAAGATGATTACTTTGGCTAAGCGCGGTGACTTACATGCTCGCCGTCAAGTGTTATCAAGCCTCATGGATGAAGAAGTAGTTACAAAATTGTTTGACGTGATTGCCCCTAAATATGCTACTCGTCAAGGCGGTTATACTCGTATTATGAAATTGGGACCGCGTCGTGGCGATGCTGCACCAATGGTAATATTGGAATTGGTCTAACGTTTGCAATTGGGCCAGGTGACAAAGGCATATACTTGGCCTCGTCGCCTGGTTATTGTGGTTTATAGGGAAGGCGGCCTTTTAGGCCGTCTTTATTTCTATATGATTGAAATAATTTAATAAAAAAATTGAACCACAAAGGCACAATACCGCTATCACGGTACACAAAGGGTACACGAAAAAATGAAAGATAACCCCTGGTGTAAAAACTTTGTGCTCTTTGCGCTTCTGTGGTTCAAAAATGATATTTTTTACATATAAAGGGGTAACGCGATATGGGAGAGTTTATAACAGTGAAAGATATGTGCCATACGTATCTTGCCCATGAGGGCGAAGAGGTACAGGCACTTGATCATATAAATATAGCCATAGGAAAAGGCGAGTTTGTCGCTATTATTGGCACCAATGGATCAGGCAAATCTACATTGGCAAAGCATCTGAATGCACTACTGATCCCTTCAAGCGGTCAGTGTCTCATCGATGGGATGGATACGAAAGATCAAGAAAATCTTTGGGAAATTAGACAGTCTGTTGGTATGGTATTTCAAAACCCAGACAATCAAATTGTTGCCACCTTAGTAGAAGAAGATGTTGCTTTTGGTCCGGAAAACTTAGGGGTGCCGCCAAAAGAAATTAGAAATCGAGTAACGGAAGCATTGAAAGATGTAGGTATGGAAGACTATCGGCAGCATAGCCCTCACTTATTATCAGGTGGACAAAAACAGCGAGTGGCGATTGCTGGAGTATTAGCCATGCGTTCTAATTGCTTAGTGCTAGATGAACCGACAGCAATGCTTGATCCTCAGGGGAGACAAGAAGTCTTATCGACTGTACTCAGACTGCATCGTGAACAGAATATAACAGTCGTATATATTACGCATTTTATGGAAGAAGCGGTAGCTGCGGATCGTGTCATTGTTATGGAGCAAGGCAAGGTCGTTTTGGAAGGCGTGCCTAAGATGGTCTTTAGTCAAGTGAATCGTTTAAAAGAATTAGGCCTTGACGTTCCTGTAGCGGCAGAATTTGCATATCGTTTACGGCAGCTTAATATGAAAATACCAGAAGACATTATTACAGATACAGAATTGGTGGTGGCTGTATGTCCATAAGATTACAAGATGTTACTTACATTTACATGTCTAAAACCCCATATGAAAAGGCGGCAATAAAAAAGATTAATCTTGAAATAAAACAGGGTGAATTTGTTGGAATTATTGGACATACCGGCTCTGGCAAATCAACATTGGTGCAGCATCTAAATGGTCTATTAAAACCTTCATCAGGTATGGTTCACATAGATGGACAGAATATACATGAAAAGGGAGAAACTGCAAGGAATGCCAAACGAAGTGTAGGTATGGTGTTTCAATATCCAGAACATCAACTATTTGAAGAAAGTGTATATGAAGATATTGCCTTTGGTCCACGCAATCTGGGCGTAAAGGAAGAGGAAATTGAGACCAGAGTAAAAAAGGCACTTGACTTCGTTGGTCTTGATTTTGAAAAATTTGCAAAACGTACGCCATTTCAGCTGAGTGGAGGGCAAATGAGGCGAGTTGCCATTGCAGGTGTGGTAGCCTTAGATCCGAAATATTTAGTTCTAGATGAGCCTTCTGCTGGACTTGATCCGCGAGGCCGGGATGAAATTTTTGGGCAAATCATGAATTTACATCAGGCTACAGGGATTACCGTCGTCTTGGTTTCGCACAATATGGAAGATGTTGCGCGTATGGCGAATCGATTGATTGTTATGAATAAAGGTGAAATTCTCTTAGATGGAAAACCAAAGGATATTTTCTGTAATCATCAGGCCCAGTTAAAAGAAGCAGGTGTGGATGTACCTCCCCTTACTTTATTGATGAATCAATTTAAACAACGGGGTTTAGAAATTGATAGCGCAGTAATCGATATTGCAACTGCTGCTCAAAACGTATATAAAGCCGTAAGGAGGGGTTAACTTTGCTAACGGATATTATGCTGGGACAATATTTTCCCGGCAATTCCTTACTTCATTTACTAGATCCGCGTACGAAGATTATTAGTACGATATTATTTATCAGCAGCATTTTTTTAGCAGATACCTATCAGGCTTATATCATATTAGCCGCTTTTATTGTATTCATCATTGCCTTAGCGGCAATACCTCCTACTATGATTTTACGCTCCTTAAAGCCATTGTGGATCATTATTGTATTGACCTTACTTATTCATATTTTTACTACACCGGGGAGCATTATCTATAAGATTGGTCCATTGGCGGCGACCCAGGAAGGTGTCCGTCAAGGGCTTTTTATGACAATCAGACTTGTCTTTTTAATTGTTGTATCTTCTTTATTGACATTTACCACTTCCCCCATCGCTTTGACCGATGGGATTGAACGTTTACTTAACCCTTTTAAGAAAATAGGTCTGCCTGCACATGAGTTGGCTATGATGATGACAATTGCCCTTCGTTTTATTCCAACGTTGCTGGAAGAAACAGATAAAATCATGAAAGCGCAAATGGCAAGAGGAGCGGATTTTACATCAGGAAATATATTGCGCCGTGCACGTAATATGATTCCTTTACTCGTCCCGCTGTTTATTAGTGCATTTCGCCGTGCGGATGAATTGGCTACTGCTATGGAGGCCAGATGCTACCGAGGCGGGCATCAAAGAACCCGCATGAAAGAACTCCAAATTACAACGAGAGATTGGCTGGCATATGGAGTACTAGGCATTATCATTGGAGTGCTAGTTGCAGTGAGGATATATAGTAAGTAGCAGGTAGAAGAAAAAATAAGAAAAGCATGTTTGAAACGCGAAGGCGGGGCGCACAACCCTTTGTGTCCTTCGTGTCTTTGTGGTTCGATAGGTTTTTATAGTAAACTTATAAACTTTCGTATTAAAGGGAAGACAGGAGGTTATATGGTTAAGGATCATCCGGATTATGCTTTAGAAAAACAGCACTTGGATTATACGTTGGAAGAGATGAATCAAATCATTACATCTTTGGAAGACGATATTGATAAGCGTACTGCGCAAATGCGTGTGTCATTGGAGCATAAAGATCAAATTAGTACCTATGTTCATTCCATGATGAAACATGATCATGCTGAAAAGATTTATGATATGAAAGAGGCTCTAGGGAGTCCTTATTTTGGTCGTGTGGATTTTAAAGATGATGATGCGGTGGACTATGAGAGCTTTTATATAGGGCGAGTTAAAATCAGCCGCTTGGACATTCTTACCGTAAAAGATATTTTAGTATTTGACTGGCGCGACCCTGTAGCAACTATTTTCTATGAATGCCAAGATGGACGTGCTAGTTACGATGTTCTAGGAAAATACCATTATAGCGGTGACGTGAACTTAAAGAGACAATACAAAATAGTCGAAGGTAATTTGCAAAAAATATCCGACGATTATATTTTTGATCAATTGGCCGATCCTAAAAAGGAGGCCTTACTTGCTGACCCCTTTTTAACGGAAAGGCTGCTGCAAGGTACTAGTAATAAGCTAAAAGATATTGTAACTTCCATTCGAGCGGAACAAAACAAAATTATTCGTGAAACATTACATCAAGTTATTGTTATTCAAGGCGTAGCAGGGTCAGGGAAAAGTACCATTGGTCTGCATCGATTATCTTATTTGCTTTATAATGAAAAATTAGATCCACAGAAAATGATGGTCATTGCACCCAACAAATTATTCTTAGATTATATTTGTGAATTGCTGCCAGAGATCGATGCAGATGATGTGAGGCAGCAGACATTTATTGATGTAGTACATGAAATAACCCAGACGACATTCTCCTTGCACCAAGATGAGAAAGCCCAGCTGTTTTTAGAAAATAAGATAAAAGATAGCCGTCGCGATCAATTAGAGGCAGTTGCCCGATTAAAGGGATCTTTGGAATTTGTGAAAGTATTAGATGCTTGGATGGATAAGAAAATTGAGAAATTCTGCCTAAAGTTAAAAGATATCCTGCTGTTTGATCAGAAATTATTGATTACAAAAGAGCAGCAAATTGAAAACTTTATGCAAGGAAGTATGCTCAATACTCCCTATAATGAACGTGTAAAAACGTTAACTGGTTATATTAAATTTAGGGTCCGAAATTTCTTGGAAGTGTTAGAGATGGAGCAGAGGCGCAAAATTGGCAGTACAGATAAAACCTATGAGCAATATTCACAGCAAGGGACACAATTTCTGGCAAGTCATTTTTTAAAATGGTCTTGCGATGATATTAGGACTTGTTACAAGGAAGTCTTTAGCAATAAAAGTATATTTAAAATTTTAAAGAATAAAAAATTGGATATTGCTTTTATCATAGAATACTCTAGCAGCATATTACAAGAGGGAAAAGTAGAGAGAGAAGACTTGGCACCCATTTGCTATCTTTCTTACCTCATAAATGATTTGAATCATATTGTGAAATTTGAACATATTGTAGTGGATGAAGCCCAAGACTTAAATGCTTTGGAGTTTATGATTCTTAAAATGTTATCAAAAAATAGCTCCTTTACCATTATGGGAGATCTATCCCAAGGAATTACCGCTTATCGCAGTATCGATAGCTGGCAGGTAGTCATGAAAGAGGTATTTTCTGATGTAAAATCCATCTATCGTGAAGTTAATTACAGCTATCGTTCTGCACGGGAAATTATCGAATGTTTTAACAAGGTAATGCCTAGAGGACACTCTGCTGCCATTCCCGTATATGAGATTGGTCAAGATCCCGTATATCAGCAGGTCAGCACAGAAAACGAAGCGTTACTGGCGATTGGCGATGCTATTCAAAAGTTTAAAGAGCAAGATTGTAAATCCATTGGAATTATTACAAAAATGGAAAGAGACAGTGTTTTTTTATATCATGCTCTGCAGCAAGAAGACGATAATAAGGAGCTGCATGTGATTACCAGTGACACTCTCTCCTACCAAGGCGGTATTTCCATTCTTCCAGTGGGCTTGGCAAAAGGACTAGAATTTGATGGTGTGATTATGTGGAATGCTTCGGATAAAGAATTCAAAAACAATAGCTTCGATGCAAAATTGCTCTATGTGGCATTATCTCGGCCGTTGTATTATTTACATATTCTATATCGTGGTAATCTTACACCCTTGTTAGTGGGGAAAAATTAAGAGCAACGATTAAACACAGAGAACACAGAAATGCACAGAGGGCACAGAGAGAGGTAGCCCTTTATGTTCCCCTCTGTGTTTCAAATATTTTTTTCGCTATATATGTGTATGTATAGTGAGCGGCGGGGTGTATAAACATGCGTAATATTAAATTAACATTGGCTTATGACGGCACGGCGTATCATGGTTTTCAGCGCCAGATTAACGCGATCGGGATACAACAAGTACTAGAAGACAAATTGGCAAGGATTGTCGGTCATACATTCAGGATTCATATGGCTGGCAGAACTGATTCTGGGGTTCATGCTTATGGACAAGTCGTCAATTTTAAAACCACTAGCAGAATACCCGTAGATCGTATTGCAATAGCCTCTAGGAGTTTACTGCCGTACGATATTGTAGTCCTTGATGCCCAAGAGGTTCCAGATAGCTTTGATGCTCAATATAGTGCGCAAAGTAAAATATATGTGTATAAGATTTATCAGCATACCGTACCAAATCCCTTTCTTCGGAATCTGGTATGGACTATTCCACAAACATTAAATGTGCCAGCAATGAAAGAAGCAGCACAAACAATCATCGGAACCCATGATTTTTCAGCTTTTCGAGCCTCGGGAGGAGCAAGTGTTAGTCCTATTCGCACAATTATGGCAGTTGAATGTCAACTTCAGGATCGGATATTAGAGCTTTCTTTTTGGGGAAATGGTTTCTTATATCATATGGTGCGTAATTTAACTGGTACATTAGTGAATGTGGGGTTAGGAAAGACTTCTTTAGAGAAGTTTAAGACCATCTTTGAGGGACGAGATCGAAAGAAGGCAGGTGCTACAGCACCTGCTCATGGACTATACTTAAAAGAAGTTCGATATTAAACCTAACAAACTGTGGATAACTCAAAAAAAAGTGAATTTACATGCCGATATTCCTTGACATTGTCCAGGTAATTTAATACAATGTTTTTATGAGATTTATGCCATGACTTCCGTTAGCCCCGGAGCTCAAGGAAACAAAATCAATTTTTTTTGTAATGTTGTGACAAGGAGGTATATCGCATGAAAACATTTATGGCAAATGCTGCCACCATAGAACGTAAGTGGTATGTTGTAGATGCAGAAGGTAAAACTTTAGGTAGATTAGCTGCCGAAGTAGCAAAAGTTCTTCGCGGCAAACATAAACCAACATTTACTCCGCATGTTGATACCGGTGACCATGTTATCGTCATCAACGCTGATAAAGTAGCATTAACTGGTAAGAAGTTAGTACAAAAAACATATTTCCGTCATTCTGGTTATGTAGGTGGAACTACATTCGTGACTGCTGGTAAAATGCTTGCAGACAAACCAGAAAGAGTGCTTGAGCTGGCTATTAGGGGTATGTTACCTAAGAACCGCCTTGGCCGTCAGATGTATCGTAAATTGCAAGTATATCGTGGTGCTGAGCATCCGCATGCTGCGCAATTACCAGAAGTATTAGAAATTAACGTAAGATAATCCGGAAAGGAGGAACATATTATGGCATTGGTTACTTACTACGGCACAGGTCGCAGAAAAACCTCGGTTGCCAGAGTTCGTCTGGTTCCGGGTGAAGGCAATATTCTAGTTAACGACCGTACTATTGCAGAATATTTTGGTCGCAAAACGTTAGAACTTATTGTAAAACAACCCCTTAATTTGACAGAAACTCTTGGCAAATACAATGTGTTAATTAAAGTGGAGGGCGGCGGTCCTTCAGGACAAGCTGGCGCGGTTCGTCACGGTATTTCTCGTGCATTACTTAAAGTTGATGCTGAGTACCGTCCATCTTTGAAAAAAGCTGGATTCCTTACTCGTGATCCACGTGAAAAAGAGCGTCGTAAATATGGTTTGAAGAAAGCGCGTAAAGCGTCTCAGTTCTCCAAACGCTAAAACTAGCAAAAATAAAACCCCTGCAAATATTGAATTTGCAGGGGTTTTTTTCTTTTATAGAATCAGAATTTTAACCCTAATTATCTTTTCTCAGTGTTCTCTGTGCCTCCTTTTTACTTTATGAATTATTAAGGACCATTAGAGCAAGGTAAGCCTAATATAAAAAAACAGCAAGCAAAGATATTCTGCTCGCTGAAAGCAAACGTATTATTTCACAGGTTTGCTTGATTTCATTACAACTGACAAAGCCATCGTTGCTACCATTTCAGCATCGTTAGACTTTGCTCCATACTTTTTAGCTATACTTTTAATTTCATTTCTAAATTTTCGTTCGTCGAAGTCAATAATCATACAATCACCTCCCTTCGAGGTGAAATATTAATGAAGTGCAAATTACGTAGACTCCACATTATAGTGTATGTATTCTAAAAAAATATTGGTACTGTTTATTATGTAAAAAGCCGATTAGGTTCTTTTTTTGATGATGATGTGAATCAATTCCAGGGGAACGTTGACATCTATGCAGCTAACTGGCTGCTTATGTTGTGCAGGACTTAAGTTTTAAATATTTTTCAGGAGCTACCTCATTTTTGATGAGTTGCAAAAGTAAAACCCTAATCAATATTTGGTGTTTTTACAAATTACTTACTAATTTGTAAAAATTTTTATATATTTGAAGGATAATATTATTTTTTATTGAATAATATAAAGATATATTCGTAATTATCAGAAATTATAAAGGAGGTAATTGTCATAAGTCATGATAGTAATGGTCTTACTGCCCCAATATTTAGTAGAGACAAAACTGCAGCAATTATTGTATCTGATAGTGGATTCTTTTTCTTAAACTTAAAAACAAAGCAAGGTAAAATTATTGGAACAACACGAGCTGAAGCAATACAACATTTAAAAGATATGGATAAGATTGATGATTTTCCAGAATTATAATGTAAAACTAAGCGTCCTGTAGGGCGTTTTTGTTTTTTAGAGGATAAGAATGTCCCTCCGCAATAAGGAACGTATCCTTTGGATATGTTCCTTATTGCGGAGGGATATTCGCTGGGTCGATACTATAGAAATAGTGTATTAGTGTGCGTTGCTTTTCTATTGAATGATCTTTATACTGCTATTTAAACCAGCAATGCTATTGGAGAGTGCAATAATATTAGTCAAATTGTCGATTGGATTAGCAGACTGTTGTTTAAGGATTTCTTTTAACACGAGCATTGTAAACAATGCAATCGCATTACCAGTAGTTGTAGCTAATCTAGGAAATTCAATTGCTTTACAAGCCTTTTTTTCTAATTCCTCAAGATTTGGAATTCCATTAGGGATTATATTGCAATTCATTGGCTTTCCCTCCTAATCCTTCAGTGTTAATACTCCTAATATATTCAGGAGTATTCATTTTGTACCGATTCGTTATATTCCATAATTATCTATCATATAAAACAGGGTGAAATTATGTGAAACAAAAAAAACGCTTATGGGGCGGCCCTTTTTATAAGCATAGAAAGTATAAGTTTTTAGGTGCGAAAAAGGTCAGATATTATGAACCACAAAGGAATGCAAAAAAATAAATAAAACCCCTTTGTGTCCTTTGCGTCTTTGTGGTTCCAATTGCTTTATACGGCTCTTCGCTAGGAGATAATGTTATCTTTTTGCGAAGTTGTTGAGTATGCCTTTAAAGGATTATCTAATCTCCCTCTTATCTTTTGAGTGAGGCGTTGCTTTTTTATTTGAAGATTACGTTATAAAAAACGATAAATAAAGTATGTTATAAGAAGGGTATTCAAATAATGGAGGGGAGAGAATGTGGCTGGATGTGCCTGATGCGCTTGAAGTAGGACTTATTATCATTGTAGTAACTGCTTTGTGTATCTATTGGCTAACTCATTCGGATCGCGTTTAAAGACAGTATTCGCTCTTATTATTAAAATTCGCCTTGCTTTTAAATGAAGTAAGGCGGTTATTTTTTTATTTTATAGAAGGGGACACTGCATAATAAAAGAAAAAAGCCGTTGGAAAATCCAACCAGCTTTTGGTATAATACCTTTTGGGAGAGGTCATAACTCTCCCAAAACTGAATAGGGGGGTGAAATCTATGTGGGTTTCTCCACGAGTGATCGTCTGGCTGATTATTGTACTAGCAATAATCATGCTTAAGCCAGAACATATCACTATCTGGTTCAAGTAACCTCCGCTATCCATAGCAACCGTTCCTGTTGACGCAGGGGAGGTTGCTTATTTGTAGTATAGTCTTATTATACCCATATTTATGCTGATTGTAAAATTAAATATAGAAAAAGTTGAAGAGTTACATCATCGAGATGCAGGAGTGTTTTTCTTCTGTGTAGCAGGAAATATGGCAGGTAAGGTATAATAATAAAGAGTAATGATATAAGAATGGAAGGGGTTAGTTTATGAGAAAAATCATAGTAATGCTAGTTTTTTCAATGTTGTTGATGCTTTCTAGCGTAGCTTTTGCTAGCTTGGATGACAACAGGGTTTCGATTCAACAACAATATGGAGATTATCGCTTGGTGATTGATTCTGACAATCAGTTGTGGACAAGAGCCGATTGGGAAGAAAAAGGTTTTAAAAAAGCAAAAGCTGCATCTTATCGTTATTCTTTTAGCCGCCATGGAATAGGTATACAGATGGAAGTCATGTATGCAAATAATAAACCTGATGCAGTAGTGGCAGCGCAGCGGTTTACCCCAGATATGCCAATTACAATTAAAGAGTTTAAATTATACTTTCCAGAAGTATATGCTTTGACAAAAGCACCAAAAGCTAATTTTTTTGCAACTCACAACTCAATAAGCCGAAATTTCCAAGAAGGGGAGTCCCCTGTAGGTATGGGCATACTCATTAGAGAATTGTCAGGCGGTAAATATTATACATTGGTTGCCTTCAACATCCAAGATGAAGGTCGTCTGATTAAAGATATTGAGAATATTGATGAAGATACATATATTAGGGAATTTATCATTGAACGCGCTTCACGCACGACAGTACATGACAATATGGATACAAGCAACCCAGAATGGAAACCTATTAAAAATTATTTTAACTAAAAAAGAGGCCGTTGGCCTCTTTTTTTTTAGACCACTTTGTGTCCTTTGCGTCTTTGTGGTTCCTTTCGATTCGTTTAATATATTTTAGTTTTTTTATTTTGCTGCATTCCCTATGCCATAGGCACCAGATCCAAAGTAAATGGTATTCAAATACATTTCTAAGATTTCTTCCTTTGAATACCGCAGTTCCATATTCATGGCGAGCGTCCATCCAAGGCTTAAAGGAAACGTTGGTTCCTTTGGTGCTCCTCAGGCTTCTTTAGGATTTGAGACAGATGGCTTACTAGTGAGACATATTTTAAAGAATGCCGGCCGTTTGGGAGTGAATGTAGTAGAGCTGACAGATGATAAGGCCAAAAACAATTACCTGCATTTAGAGCTGGACCATGGAGCACTGGTTCCGCTTTACTATCTGAAATGGGAACTGCAACACATTTTCCGACATGTAAAAAACGTATTTGGCAAAATATGGACTATTCTGGTAATATACAAAAAAACCCATTGAAAATAATGGGAAAAGATGGTATGATAAAAATACAAAAATTGTAAAGTCATAAAATTCGTGTTGAGTCATCTAATTCATTTGAAGCTTGATATTGATTATGTTTACTCGGCATGATTTTACAAAGGTGAATTATGAATAACTTTCAAATATATCAATTACACCTTAAATCAACTTTCTTTAAAAATTATTGTTATATTATTTTTGATAAAACAACAAATCTAACAGCTATTATTGATCCTGCTTGGGAATTAGAAACTATCGAAATATTTTTAAAGAAGATAAATGCAAACTTGGCTACGATTTTGTTAACCCATTCACACGTCGATCACGTCAATTTAGTCAATCCGCTATTGAAAAAATATAATCCTCAAGTAGTAATGTCAGTTAAAGAGATAAATTATTACAATTTTACATGTAATAATTTAAATCCAATAGAAAATGGTGATTCTATTAAACTCGGTAATACTGATATTAAATGCCTTTTAACTCCTGGTCATACAGTGGGAAGTACATGTTTTCTTTTGCCGGATAGTATATTTACAGGGGATACCATATTTACTGAGGGTTGTGGGGGTTGTAGTGCAGATGGTGGAAATCCGGAAGAAATGTATTATAGCATTCAAATGATTAAAAATACTATCTCTCCTAAAGTATCCGTATACCCTGCCCATTCATTTGGTAAGAAACCAGGATATCCTCTAAAATATCTTTTCGAGGAAAATATATATTTTCAAATTAACAAACTAGAACATTTTATAGCCTTTAGAATGCGCAAGGAACAAAAAAATATATTTACCTTTTATTGATATTTTTTCAGAATTTGCAAAACATGTTTTTTCTCAGTTGGAAAATTGGCAATGACTCAAACAAAATGTAGAAAGGGTAATTTTATGGATTGGTATGTGCTATTTGTAAATACAGGAAAGGAAGATTTGGTACAAGAATGGCTTCGTATTCATTTCAATGAATCAGTTTTAGTTTCCGTTATTCCCCGAAGAAAGATTATGGAGAGAAACGGCGGAAGCATAAAACATGTTCTAAAAAAGATGTTTCCTGGTTATATTTTTATTTGCACCAATATGAATATAGAAACTTACTATAAACTAAAAAGTATTCCAGGCATTATCCGAATATTAAAAACTGGAGATTACTATACAAGAATAGTTGATGATGAAATGTTTTATATTCTGAAACTTTTAGATAATGATGGGGTCGTAGATTATTCTAAGATTTATATACATAATTCAAAAATTATTGTTAAAAGTGGTCCCCTTAAAGGGATGGAAGGGCTAATGGTAGAGGTAGATAAACGTAAAAATAGAGTTAAAATAATTCTGAATTTTATGGGTGTGCCAAAAAAAATAGATTTAGGAATTGAAGTAATTTGATCATAAGGACTGAAAAAAATCAGAGGGATACCTGTTTGGTGTTTCGGCCCATATAGGTGACTAATGAGGTTATAGATGTGGTATATAAAGGTAGTGTAGGCTTTTTTACATGAAAGGTAAAACTATGCTTTTAACATGGAGTATTTGTTTACTTAAGTATTAACCATAAATTTCATCAAACCGATGTTTTTGATGTCAATATAAATGATTGAAGAATAAATTAAATTGATAGCATTCAGCAAGTCAAACTTGATTTGCTGAATTTTTTCATCCTAGAAGAAAGTGTAATCCTTCCTTTTAGGATAATAACAGATCGAATTTGGATGTCACATAAGACTCAGTACGAGTCGGGTTGCTAATTATAAACTAAAGGATGAAGAGTAAATGAAAAAAAATATTGTATTTATGTTTTCGGGCCAAGGATCTCAATATTACCATATGGGGAAAGAACTATACTGTAAAAATGCGGTATTCAGGCGATGGATGTCAACATTAGATGACATAGTATATAAAAATGTTGGTCTTTCAATTACTGATGAAATATACAATAAAACAAAAAGTAAGGCTGATAACTTTGATCATCTTTTATATACTCATCCAGCTATTTTCATGGTGGAATATTCATTAGCACGCGTATTAATAGAAAGTGGAATTGAGCCTGATTATGTTTTAGGAGCAAGTTTAGGAGAATTTACTTCAGCAGCAGTTGCCGGTATTATTTCGGTGGAAGAAACGATAGAATGCCTTCTGAAGCAGGCAAAGTTAATTGAGAGCTGTTGTGAATTAGGGAGTATGATAGCAATAATTCACAATCCAGAACTATATTATCAAGTTCAGGAAATTTCACTTAATTCAGATTTAGCAGCAATTAATTACTTTTCTCATTTTGTTATTTCTGGCAATAGTAAAAAGTTATTAAAAATTGAAGAATATTTAATAAATAGAAATATTACTTTTCAAACAATTCCCGTGAGATATGGTTTTCATTCTTCGAACATTGACTCAATAGAAAATGAGTATATAAAAAAAATACACAAAATTTTTTTTAAAAAACCAGGAATACCGATTATATCTTCTTTACTAAGTGGTAATGCTATCGAGTTTTCTCCAAAGTATTTTTGGGATATTGCAAGGCAACCGATTTATTTTGAAAAAACAATATTAAAATTTGAAAAAATTGGTCAGTTTAACTATATTGATTTGGGACCATCTGGAACATTGGCTAATTTTGTGAAGAAAATTTTGAATAAAGATTCTTTATCACAAATTTATGATGTGTTAACTCCTTTTGGTCAGGACATTAAGAAATTCGAAAAAATAAAAGAAAGGATGTTTTAATTAGAAATTTATTATAAAAGGAGATAAGAAAGAAATGATTACATTTATTTTTCCTGGACAAGGTTCTCAGACTAAGGGAATGGGTGGAACACTTTTTGATAAATTTAAGGAATTAACGGCAGAGGCGGACGAGATCTTAGGATATTCAATTAAGGAACTTTGTGTGGAAGATCCAAACTTAAAATTAAGCCAAACTCAATATACTCAACCTGCTTTATATGTTGTCAATGCATTGTGTTATCTCACGGACAGGGAGTATTCAATATTTAATAGGGCGTGGCGAAATGCAATTTGAAGAAATCGGAGTAGGTAAAGTTTTAAACGGATTAGTTAGAATCAAACAAGAGGCGGAGCCATTGGTTGGCTAAATTGATGCAATGTTTTGCATGGGGCCTTGTCTCCTTTTTGCGATGTGTTTTGTGAAAAGCATTGTTACCAGGAAGGATGGCAGGTTCCCATTTATATTTAACTTTACAAAACAATTTATTTAAAAGGAGAAGAAAATGAATAAAACAGATATTTTTGAGATTATTGTACGCCATACTTACGAGGTAATTCCAGAATTAGAAAGTGAGCTAATTAAGCCTAGCGATCAACTGGCACAACTGGGGGCAAACTCGGTGGATCGCGCTGAAATTGTAGCGATGACAATGGAATCTTTATCCTTGGAAATTCCTCGAGTGGAGTTGTTTGGGGCAAAAAACATAGGAGAATTAGTCGATGTGTTATATGAAAAATCAAAATCAGTCTGATATTTTTATTACAGGCATAGGAATTACCTCGGCTATTGGGAAGGGAAAAACTGCTTTTACCTCAGCGTTAATGCAAGGGCAACATGCATTTGATGTGATGCAGCGTCCAGGACGACAAAAAAAGACCTCATTTATAGGTGCTGAGATACCTTTGTTTCCTTTTCCAGAGCATTTTTCAAAACGAGTGCTGCGGACAGCATCCTTTTCAGGGCAAGTAGCCATGATTACCCTTCAGGAAGCTTGGGACGAGGCGAAACTAGATGCCATAGATCCTAGTCGTGTTGGCTTGGTAATTGGCGGATCTAATCTACAACAACGGGAACTGGTGCAAATGTATGAAACGTATCAAGATCGCGCCCGTCTTGTGCGTCCAACCTATGGAATATCCTTTATGGATAGTGATTTGTGTGGACTTTGTACAGAACAATTTGGGATTAAAGGATTTGCTTATACGGTGGGAGGGGCTTCCGCAAGTGGTCAACTGGCAATTATTCAGGCAATTCATGCGGTTCAAACGGGGCAGGTTGACATATGTATTGCTATGGGAGCGTTAATGGATATTACGTACTGGGAGTGCCAAGCATTGCGATCTTTAGGTGCTATGGGAACTGATCGGTATGCAAAGGAACCTGCAATGGCTTGTCGTCCTTTTGATAAAAATCGGGATGGGTTTATTTATGGAGAATCCTGTGGTGTAGTTGTGATAGAGCGCGCTGATTTTGCCATGAGGCGTCAGGCAAAACCTTATGCTAGAATTTCAGGCTGGGCTATAGGAATGGATGCTAATCGCAATCCGAATCCCTCCTGCGAGGGAGAGGTTGGGGTGATAAAAAAGGCCTTAGAGTATGCGAAGATATCTGCTCAAGAAATTGATTATATTAATCCTCATGGAACTGGTTCCATAATTGGAGATGAAATAGAAATAAAAGCAATTCGGGACTGTCAATTATCTCATGCCTATATCAATGCGACTAAATCCATTACTGGTCATGGGTTGAGTGCAGCTGGCACTGTAGAAGTTATTGCAACTCTTTTGCAAATGAAAGAGTCTAGACTCCATCCTACGAGAAATTTGGAAGATCCTATAGAATCATCCTTTAATTGGGTTGGTGCTGAATCTGTAGAGCATGATATTGGACATGCTCTAAGTTTAAGTATGGGGTTCGGTGGAATTAATACTGCAATTTGTTTAGAAAATACAAAGTAGTTATGTGAGGAGAGAGAATATGGTTTCTGTTGGAATTGAAGCGATAAATGTTTTTGGAGGGACAGCGTATTTAGATGTGGGGCAATTAGCACAGCATCGTCAATTGGATACCACAAGATTTGAAAATTTATTGATGAAAGAAAAGGCCGTAGCCCTGCCGTATGAAGATCCGGTCACATATGGGGTTAATGCGGCCAAGCCAATAGTGGACTCCCTTTCTGAAAAAGAAAAAGATCGGATTGAGCTACTCATTACATGCACGGAATCTGGCATTGATTTTGGAAAGTCTATGAGTACCTATATACATCACTATTTGGGGCTGAATCGGAATTGTCGTTTGTTTGAACTCAAACAAGCCTGCTATTCTGGTACTGCTGGATTTCAAATGGCAATCAACTTTATTTTGTCCCAGTCCTCGCCTGGTGCTAAAGCTCTGGTGATTGCAACGGATATTTCTCGATTTATGGTAGCTGATGCGGGAGAGGCCTTGAGCGTGGATTGGTCTTTTGCTGAACCAAGTGGAGGCGCAGGAGCTGTGGCCATTTTAGTCAGTGAAAGTCCTTATGTATTTCAAGTAGATGTGGGAGCCAATGGATACTATGGTTATGAGGTAATGGATACGTGTCGTCCCATTCCGGATAGCGAAGCTGGGGATTCGGATTTATCCTTATCATCTTATTTAGATTGTTGCGAGCAGGCCTTTTTAGAATATCAAAAACGAGTAACTGGTGTAGATTATGAAAAAACATTTCAGTATCTTGCCTTTCATACCCCGTTTGGCGGAATGGTAAAAGGGGCGCATCGGAGCATGATGCGCAAGATGCTCAAAGCCAAACCACCTCAGATAGAAGAGGATTTTGAGCAGCGTGTTATGCCAGGAATGAAATATTGTCAACGTGTCGGAAATATTATGGGAGCCACCATATTCCTGTCTTTGGCGAGTACGATTGATCAAGGGCGGTTTGATTCTCCTAAACGAATTGGCTGTTTTTCTTATGGATCGGGTTGTTGTTCTGAGTTTTATAGTGGGGTTGTCACAGCACAAGGGCAAGAATATCAGCGCCGTTTTAGGCTGGAGGATCAATTAAATGAGCGCTTTCAATTATCTATGGATGAATATGAAGCCTTATTGAGAGGCAGTGGTGCAGTGAAATTCGGGACCCGTAACGTTAAGTTAGATTTTCAATTTATTCCGGGAGCGTTGGTCTCGTGTAAAGGAAAAGAACGATTATATTTAAGAGAGATCCGAGAATTTCATCGTGAATATGAGTGGATTTCATGAATTATCAAACGATTCAAGTTCGTTTTCAAGATCCGGTTTGTTTCATACAGTTTTATCGTCCAGAATTCAATAACACCATTAATGAACGTTTGATTGAAGAATGTAATCAAGTGTTAGAATTGTGTCGAGAAACGGTTACTATCGTGGTGTTGGAAGGTTTGCCTGAAGTTTTTTGCTTTGGGGCTGATTTTAAAGGTATGTACGAAAAAATAGCAAGTGGAAAACAATGTGAACAAAATCCTGAACCTCTATACGATTTATGGTTCAAATTAGCAACCGGACCATTTATAACAATTTCTCATGTTCAAGGAAAGGTGAATGCAGGAGGGGTAGGATTCGTTGCAGCCAGTGATATTGTGCTTGCTGGTCAGACCGCACAATTTAGTTTATCTGAACTGTTATTTGGGCTTTTGCCAGCTTGTGTTCTGCCGTTTTTAATTCGTCGAGTCGGATTTCAAAAAGCCCACTATTTAACCTTGACAACTCAAGGGATATCTGCACAACAAGCATATACATGGGGCTTGGTAGATGCCTGTGATGTTCAGAGCGAAGTTCTGCTTCGTAAGCATTTACTTCGTCTTAGACATTTGTCTAAAACAGGGATTTCACGTTATAAACGCTATATGACCGGGTTATATGACTCGCTCCTTCAATCCAAATCATTGGCGTTAGCGGCAAATCAGGAGGTATTTTCTGATCCGCGCAATATGGAGGGAATTTTTCGGTATGTAGAAAAGGGGCAGTTGCCGTGGGAAGATTGAAGATGTTAGTGATGAAGATGTAAGAGATAAAGGTGCTCTATATTAGAAATTCTTTTGAAAGGGGATAGCAAAATTGATTACATATATTTTTCCCGGTCAAGGTTCACAAAGTATAGGTATGGGTGGAACACTGTTTGATGAATATAAGGAGTTAACTGACGAGGCAGATGATATTTTAGGATATTCAATTAAGGAATTGTGTATGGAAGATCCACACTCAAACTTAGGCCAAACTCAGTTTACTCAACCTGCGCTGTATATAGTTAATGGATTAAGCTATCTTAGAAAAATAAGAGAAACAGGAAAAAAGCCAGATTACGTTGCTGGTCATAGTTTGGGGGAATATAATGCATTATTTGCGGCTGGAGCCTTCAGTTTCGGAGAAGGGTTAAAATTAGTGAAAAAGAGAGGAGAGCTAATGAGTCATGCTACTCGCGGTGGCATGGCTGCAGTAATTGGACTAAATGAAGAACAAATAACAGACGCTTTAGAGCAGAATAATTTGCAGAGTATTGATATTGCTAACTACAATTCGCCAACACAAATTGTGATTTCTGGTTTGAAAACTGATATTGATTGTGTAAAACCAATTTTTGAGGGAATCAAAGATGTACAGATGTTTATCGTCTTAAAAACAAGTGGAGCTTTTCATTCGCGCTACATGAAGGAGGCTAAAGAAGAATTTGCATCGTTTTTAAATAGCTTTATATTTTCAGAGTTAACAATTCCCGTAATATCAAATGTTCACTCCAGACCATATAAACAATCTGATATTAAGCAGAATTTGATTGATCAGATTACTCATCCGGTAAAATGGACGGAGAGTATTCGATATTTAATGGGTCTTGGAAAAATGGAATTTTTCGAGATCGGAATAGGTAATGTTTTAACTGGATTGGTCCGGCGGATTAAAAAAGAGACCGAGCCGTTAGTGATTAAAAGTATTGAGATAGACAATGATCATTCTGTGCCAACGGCAGCAGAAATTGCAAGCGGCTCTAATGTAGTGAAATTGGATGAGGCTAGTCAGGGACGCTTAACAGCGGAATTTGATCCTTCATCATTAGGAAGTCTCGAGTTTAAAACAGATTATAATCTCAAATATGCATATGTAACTGGTGGTATGTACAGAGGGATTGCTTCGCAGGAGATGGTCGTAAAAATGGGAAAAGCGCAAATGATGGGTTTTTTTGGATCAGGTGGTTTGGCTTTATCCGAAGTAGAAGCTTCAATTCAGTATATTCAAAAAGAACTATCCGCAGGAGAAGCTTATGGATTGAATTTATTACATAATCCAAGTAATCCCGACATGGAAGAAAAAACGATTGATCTCTTTTTAGCATATGGAGTAAAAACTGTAGAAGCAACTGCTTTTTTTAGTGTTACGCCAGCGTTAGTAAAATATCGTGTGAAAGGATTAACACGGGATCAGCACGGGAAAATCATTGCTAGAAATATGATTATTGCTAAAGTATCTCGACCGGAGGTGGCAACAGCGTTCTTAAGTCCGGCACCGGAACGGATTATCGATAAACTACTAGCCGAACAAAAGATCACAAAGGTAGAAGCTGATTTAGCAAAAGAAATTGCCATGGCAGATGATATTTGTGTTGAGGCAGATTCTGGCGGTCATACGGATGGCGGAGTTGCCTATGCTTTAATGCCGGCGATGATAAAATTGCGAAATGAAATGATGGAAAAGTATCAGTATCATAGGAAAATTCGTGTTGGAGCCGCTGGTGGGATTGGAACCCCTGAAGCCGCTGCTGCAGCGTTTATATTGGGAGCTGACTTCATTTTGACGGGTTCAATTAACCAATGCACAGTAGAAGCGGCTACTAGTGCTGCAGTAAAAGATTTATTGCAGCAAATGAATGTCCAGGATACTGACTATGCACCGGCGGGAGATATGTTTGAGTTAGGCTCCAAGGTTCAAGTGTTAAAAAAGGGGGTATTTTTTCCGGCTAGAGCCAACAAATTATATGAATTATATCGTCAATATAGTTCTTTAGACGAAATCGATGAGAAGACTAAGCTGCAAATTCAGGAAAAGTACTTTAAACGAAGTTTTGAAGAAGTTTATAAAGAGGTCAAATCTTTTTATCCCGCTCAAGAAATCGAAAAGGCGGAACGTAATCCTAAACATAAAATGGCTTTAATTTTTAGATGGTATTTTGGGTATAGTAGTCGTCTTGCTTTAAATGGTAGTGAAGAATCTAAGGTAGACTATCAAATTCACTGTGGTCCAGCCTTAGGAGCTTTCAATCAATTTGTTAAAGGGACAGATTTAGCAAACTGGAAAAATCGACATGTTGATGAGATAGCAGAGAAAATAATGACTGAAGTGGCGGAACTATTAAATCAACGTTATCACAATTTGCGATTGGCTAATAGTTAGTAGCCAAAAATAGATTTTATACCGTACGGTCATTTAGTTGAACGTTAATATATATGTTATCCACTTAAATAATTACTTATGTGGGACGTAGCACATTGCTGATTAGAGAAGGAGTAAGAATAAATGTTAATTGAAAATATTGAATTAACAATGAGCCATGTTGGTTTAGGGGTTTTAAACGAATATGCTTTACTTTTGCTATTTGGAAACGCTCATAGCCATCAACTTACACTTAACACTGGAATACTACCAAATCAAATTAAGGATAACCAAGGTTTAACCCTTTATCCGGCTTATTTTATGACCCATTTAAAAGTTCCTCCGTGTTCCAATTTTTCTTCCTACAAACTTTGGGATAAAGTTTCAGTAGGTGTTGATGTGGCTCGCTTTGGGGAAACAATCTTAGAGTCTTCCTATGTACTTGGGAGAGACGGAGAAATAGCACCAAATGCCAGCCAGTGGGATTTAAATAAACAGCCTTCTATGAGAGCTAATAGTTTAATAGTAGTAGATGTCGGAGAAAGTGCAGTTGAATCCCGAAAAGTCTCTGTTCCTAGGTCGGAGTGCTTTGCCGTTTTGCCTAAGCTATCGAAAACCCCGGAAGCGATATTAAGATCGAAAAATATACGTAGTAACGGTTTTGGTAATAAAGCAGAAAAAATTAAGATAAAGGAGCCAATAACGTATTATGTAGCTAATGATCAAGATGCGGCTCCAGGACATGCTATGGTTTTTGCAAAATTTAGTAAAATTATGGATTGGGCCGAATTTGTAGTGTTATCACAAAAGCTTAAACCAGGTTTCCCATCGAACGTTCTGCAGTATTTATCGTTACTTGAGAGGGAAACTTTCTATTACGGAAATTGTTTTGCCGGTGAGACATTAGAAGTTTACTTGCATGGGGACATTAAAGAGTGTGATTCTAACTACCACGGTGATTCACTGCAAACTATTTCAGTTGCGATTTTAACATATCAGATAGAAATATACATACAAAGAAATAATACTCTTCTGGCTATAGCAAATGTAAAAAAACTTCTTGCTATTCCAACAGCTTTTCAGGACTTAATTCCAGATATTAAACGTATTATCAATAATATGTAAAATTATGCGATGATTATAATTCAATTAAGGGAGTGATTTGATTGGAACGAACAAAAGAAAGTATTGAAAGTGCTATTAAACAAATTCTGGACCAAAAATCTTACAAAGTACCCGATATAAAAGATGAGTTAAGAATTATCGAAGATTTGGGATTTTCATCACTTGATATTGCCCAGTTAATTGCACATTTGGAAATGGAATTAGGTATAGATCCTTTTTCGGAAGGGGCACTAATTTCAAGTATAAATACAGTAGGAAGCTTGTGTAATGTTTATCAAAGCTGTGTGCATGGAAAGAAATAGGGACTATGAAAATGAGTAATAAGATTAGATTTTAAAGACAACCGTTTTGTAAATAGTAGGTCGGTTTATTCTATAAAATAAAAAAAGAGTAACTTCAGTAGGTTATGTAATCAACTGAAGTTACTTTTATTAAACGAGGGAGTGATTTAATTGGTAGAAGTAAAAAAAGGTATTGAAAATGCTATTAAACAAATTTTGGATCAAAAATCCTACAAAGTACCTGAAATAAAAGATGAATTAAGAATTATTGAGGATTTGGGATTTTCATCACTTGATATTGCTCAGCTAATTGCACATTTGGAAATGGAATTAGGTGCAGATCCTTTTTCCGAAGGGGCATTAATTTCAAGTATAAATACAGTAGGGAGGATGCGAAAATGAGTAATTTGAGCTGGATTATAGATAAAATGCAAGAGGTTCAAAATGATGATTTTTTTATACTTAAAGATAAATCTTACCGTTATCTTGATCTTATTAAAAATGTAAATACATGGAAAAGTGAGTTGGGAAAATTAGGGGTTGCTGAAGGGGAATGCGTTGCCATAATAGGAGATTACTCTCCCAATGTTATTTTTTTGCTATTAGCCCTAATTTTAAACAAAAACATAATTGTTCCAATTGGAATAGAGTCAAAAGAGAAGCAAGAAGAAATGTTTTTAGTTGCTAAGGTTAATAAGTATTTTGAATTTAATGAAGATGATACATGGAGTTATTATCCAGTATCAGGAGATTCAACGCACCAACTATTAGATAGGTTAAGGATGGATAATGAATCGGGCATAATTATTTTTACTTCAGGTACATCAGGAAAAAGCAAAGCAGCAGTATTATGCACTTCCAGGCTTATAGAAAGATATAAAACTGCTAAGCGAAAACCATTCCGAACAATGGTATTTTTAAAATTAGATCATATTGGTGGAATAAACACGCTCTTTGCGATTATGTTCAATGGCGGTACAATAGTAACTTCTCAAGAAAGGACACCGCAATCAGTCTGTGAAGCGATTCAAAAGCATAAAGTCCAGTTGTTGCCTACAACTCCTACTTTTTTAAATATGCTAATCATGTCAAAGTTTTATGAGAACTATGATTTGTCTTCATTAGAAATTATAACTTATGGTACGGAGCCAATGCCCCAGTCAACATTAGCGTCGATGAATAGTATATTTCCATCAGTAACATTAAAGCAAACATATGGCTTAACAGAGTTGGGTATTTTCTCAACGAAATCAAAGGACTCTCATTCTAAATGGATGAAGGTGGGGGGCAGAGGTGTTGAGATGAAAATTGTCGATAACATTCTTTGGATACGGACTAGTGCAGCAATGTTAGGATATCTTAATGCCCCGTCACCTTTTGATAATGATGGCTGGTACAATACTGGTGATCAGGTTGAAGTTGACGGCGAGTATATAAAAATATTAGGAAGGAAAAGTGAGATTATAAATGTTGGAGGAGAAAAAGTTTATCCAACGGAAGTGGAAAGTGTTTTGTTAGAAATACTGAATATCAAGGATGTTTTGGTATCAGGAAAAAATAGTCCTATAACCGGTCAAATTGTGGTTGCCACAGTTGTCCTTAATGAACCGGAAGAAATAAAAGATGTAAGAAAGCGAATTATTGATTATTGTAAAGAGCGTCTTTTGCCATATAAGATACCTACATTAATAATGGTATCGGATAAAGAGCTGGTAAGCGAAAGATTTAAGAAAATGAGAAGCGGGGTAGCGATATGAATAATGGAAAAGTTGTTTTAGTTAGCGGTGGAAGTCGTGGGTTGGGTAAAGAAATTATTCAGTACCTTCTAGAAAATGAGTTTATTGTTGCTACATTTAGTAGAAGTGAAACTGATTTTATAAAAGTGCTTAGAGAAGGAAATGATTACAAAGACAATTTCTATTGGGAGTCTTTGGATGCAAAAGATTATAATTCTTTAAAGGCATTTGTATTTAATGTTTATAAAAAATATGGGAAAATTGATGGCTTGGTTAATAATGCTGGTGCTACCCTTGAACAATTGCTCCCGGTTACCAGGGAAAATGATATTAACGACATTATCAATTTAAATTTGGGTTCTGTTATTCATTTAAGCCGGCATGTTTCACGTGTAATGCTCAACCAAAATGATGGTGTAATAATTAATATAAGTTCCATTGTAGGTGTAAGAGGGTTCAAGGGCACATCAGTTTATGGTGCTTCTAAAGCCGCTTTAGATGGGTTTACCAGATCTCTTGCACGAGAGTTAGGTAGTAAAGGTATACGCGTTAATGCCATATCTCCAGGCTTTATGGATACCGATATGACAAAGAATATGTCAGCAGGTAAGAAGGCACAAATTATTAGAAGAACACCTCTTGGCCGATTAGGCAAGGTAGAAGACGTGGTTGGATTAGTAAGATTTTTATTCTCATGTGAGGCTGGTTTTATAACAGGACAGTCCTTTATCGTAGATGGTGGCCTGACCTGTTAGAAAATGCTATTTCTTAAGTGGATAGATAGGATTATTATTTGGGAGGAGGTTTTCTAATGGAATGTATAAAGGAATTTTTAAAAAAAATTATAGCAGAAAAACTCGGTATTGAAAAAACGGAAGTTGATTCAGATGCAGCATTTTTTAACCTTGGAGTCACATCCATAATCAGTGAAGAAATATTGGCGTCATTAAATCAAGTGTATCAAAATCTTTCTTCAACTTTGTTGTTTGAATATCCGAATATCAATAAACTTAGCTATTTCCTGGATTTACAAGAACGGAAGCCGGGATTTGCTCAGGATTTAAATGAAAAAAATAAACATACTGAAATTTCGAATAATAATGAATTACTAACAACTGAATATTCATTGAGTACGGACATTCAGGAAACGATTGTGCCAGTTGCTACTATATCTGGTGATGTTGAGAAAGTAGAACAAAGAAGAGGATATGATATTGCAATTATAGGACTAAGCGGAAAGTTTCCTAAGGCCGATGATCAGTTTGAGTATTGGAGAAACCTAGTTGCGAACAAGGATTGTGTTGAAGAAATACCAGAAGATAGATGGAATTATTTATCCTTCCATTCGGAAAACAAGGGCAGTGAGAATACAACTTATAGCAAATGGGGCGGGTTTATTGACGATGTTGATAAATTTGATCCTTTGTTCTTTGGCATTTCTCCTCGGGAAGCTGAATTAATGGATCCCCAACAAAAATTGTTTTTGACTTGCTGCTGGGAAGCTATGGAGGATGCTGGCTACGGCAGAAGGGAGTATCAACAAACAAGAAAGATAGGTGTGTTTGCGGGGGTTACATGGAATGAGTTTTCTTTATGTTCCCATGAAGAAGGGTTTTTGCAAGGACAGTACAAAGGTCCCGGTTCCTTATATTGGGGCATTCCTAATCGTGTCTCATATTTTTTGGATTTGACTGGGCCAAGCATTGCTATTGACACTGCCTGCTCCTCTTCATTAGTTGCCATTCATCAAGCTTGTCAGGCGATTTTAGCTGGTGACTGTGAGATGGCTCTTGCAGGAGGGGTTAATCTTAGCTTACATCCCAGTAAGTATATTTTTTTAAGCGACTCCAATTTTCTTTCCACTGAAGGTAAATGCCGTAGTTTTGGAGAAGGCGGAGATGGTTATGTCCCGGGGGAAGGTATAGGAACTATTCTTCTTAAGCCCCTTGATAAAGCAATTAAAGACAAGGATTATATTTATGGAGTAATCCGTGGTTCAGCCACAAATCATGGTGGTAAAACTACAGGATATACCGTGCCAAATCCTGAATCACATAGTGATTTGATAAGTACTGCTATTGAAAGAGCACAGATTCATCCAGAGGATTTGAGCTATATTGAGTGTCATGGAACCGGAACTGCTTTGGGGGATCCTATCGAGGTTAAGGGACTTAGTCTGGCCTTTAAAACCTATACTCAAAAAAAACGTTTTTGCGGCATTGGTTCGGTAAAATCTAATATTGGGCATCTTGAAGCAGCATCAGGTGTAGTTGGTTTAATAAAAATTTTGTTGAGCATGAAATATAAAATTCTTCCTGCCAGTATTCATTCTGATGTTTTAAACCGTAAAATTAATTTTAATGATTCACCCTTTTTTGTAATCCGCGATAATCAGGAATGGGGCATTCAAAGTGGCAAGAGCCTTCTCGCAGGAATCAGTTCTTTTGGCGCCGGTGGTTCAAACTCCCATCTTATAGTGGAATCCTTTGATAATATCCATCAATCTAATAGCGGTGATGGTAAAATAAATCAAGAGATGTTTATGTTATCGGCTCAAACCGAAGTGCAACTGATTGCATATGCCAATAAAATGGCTTCTTTTATTTCCGAATTGACCGATAATCCATCAGTATTACAGCAGTATAATTTACGAAATATCGCTAAAACGCTTCAGACTGGTAGGGAAACCTATCGTTACCGTTTGGCGGTTCTTGCTGCGTCGATAACAGAACTTCAACAAAATTTACAGAGTTTTGTTTGTGGTAATACTGATAATAAAAATATTATCTTTGGAGAGGCTTTAGAATCGAATAAATCGATTAGTAAGTCATCATCAGACCTAGAATCAGTAGATGTAGAAGTATTGGCTTCGTTGTGGGTAAAAGGAGATATAGATAATATTCAGATTGAATCAGGAGAGGAGTTTCTAAAAGTTCCTCTTCCTACCTATCCATTTCTAAAGGAAAAATCTTGGCTTACCGAAAGCGAAATACTTTACGAGGGGAAAATACCCTATAGCAGTGATACTCGTTTACATCCTCTACTTGATGTCAATACCTCCACCTATAAAAAAGGGCGATTTAAAAAAGTATTTTCAAAACGAGAATATTTTTTAAAAGATCATCTAATTAATAATCGTTATGTGCTTCCAGGAGTTTGCCATTTAGAGATAGCAAGTGTTGGGGGCTCTCTTTTTAGAGAACAAAAGGTGATAAGCCTTAAGAACGTATTGTTTATACATCCGATTGCAGTCGGTGATCATCCTGAAGAGGTTGAGATTGAGTTTACTCGTGAAGAGAATGATGATTTACATTATACTATTCAGAGTGCTTATGAGACAGGAGGCTTACAATTTTCTCAAGGAAGTATTAGTTATAGCCAAAGTGAATCTTTCTTACAAAATTTGTCTCCGGTAGATTTGGCAAAGCTGAGATTGAATTTTGATAAAAATACGACAGTTGATGAATTTTATAAGTTATTCGCTAGGATAGGAATCGTCCAGAAAAAAAGCTTTCAGGTTATTCGCGAGTTCTTTTTTAAGGAAACCGAAGCTTTCTCAAAAATAGCACTTCCATTGGAATTGGAATCTGATTTTTCCCAATACCGCTTACATCCTGCTTTAATGGATGGAGCAGTTCAGACAGCAATGGCTCACGTATTGCTGTCGCAAAAAAAACCATTGCTAATTGTACCATTTCATTTTAGTGAAGTTAACATACTAAAACCGCTTACGACTACTATTTATGTTCACGCCGTCTTAGAAAAGACCAATCAATATAAAATTATGATTTTTGATGATCAAGGGGTACTGACGGTAAATGTTAAAGGGTTTATTATAAAGCAAGTAAAAGAGAGTCAGAATTTTGCTTTTTCTACTGAGGCACTAGGAACTCTGATGTTAAAGCCTTGCTGGAAAGAGCAAGCTATTTCTTATGTAGGAGAAGAAGCTATTTTACCTGCCTATGATCAGCATCTGGTAATACTCTATACTCCTGGTGCAGTTTCTCAGGATAGTATAGAAACGAAAATGAGAGGAGTGGCGCGCGCGCAGCGTTATCTCATTTTTAACACTCAGCAGGAAGGCAGCAAGGAATTCCAAACTTATGCTGTACAAGCATTCGAGGAAATACAAAACATACTCAAAAATAAGCCTACGGGCAAAGTGCTAATTCAGATTGTCGTTTCTATCCAAGGGGAACAGCAACTCTTCGCTGGAATCTCCGGACTGTTGAAAACGGTTCAACTAGAGAATCCAAAAATCATTGGGC
Source organism: Pelosinus baikalensis (assembly GCF_020819555.1). Taxonomy (NCBI): domain Bacteria; kingdom Bacillati; phylum Bacillota; class Negativicutes; order Selenomonadales; family Sporomusaceae; genus Pelosinus; species Pelosinus baikalensis. The sequence continues at coordinate 2,919 of NZ_JAJHJB010000027.1, read as the reverse complement.
AGCTGATAGAAATAGAACCAGGAGAAAATGTTGAAGAAATTGTAAAAAAACTGATAGAGAACAGTCGAATTTCTACTGGTGGACAGATACGTTATCAGGAAGGTAAAAGGTTTGTTGCTGATTGGAGCGAAGTTGAATCATTATCTCAGGAAGGAGTAAGCCTTCCTTGGAAAGATCGGGGTGTCTACCTTATTACTGGAGGCGCGGGAGGTTTGGGCCTTATATTTGCAAATGAAATTGCCAATAAGGTCAAAGATGCGACGCTGATTCTCACAGGACGATCTCCTTTTAACGCAGCCATGCAAACTCAATTTAAGGAATTGAAGGCAAAGGTAGAATATAAGCAAGTTGATGTGACGCAAGAACTTGCAGTTGCAGACTTAATCCAAAGTATCAAGATAGACTTTGGAACCCTTAATGGTATCATCCATAGTGCGGGAGTGATCCGAGACAACTTTATCATCAAAAAGACCAAAGAAGAGTTCTTAGAAGTCCTTGCACCTAAGGTTACAGGATTAATGAATCTAGATCAGGCAACAAAGGATTTATCTTTGGACTTTTTTGTTCTCTTTTCTTCCATATCGGGAAGCTTAGGCAATGCAGGGCAGGCTGATTATTCTACTGCCAACACCTTTATGGATGCCTATGCTAAATATCGTAACCGTTTGGTGATTTCAAAACACCGTCAAGGTCAAACACTATCAATTAATTGGCCGCTATGGAAAGAGGGCGGGATGTATGTTAATGAAGAAACCGAAAAAACGATGAGAGAAAGTATGGGGATAATCCCCATGGCAACCAAGAACGGCATTCAGGCATTGTATCAAGGCTTGGCTTCTGGTCAGTCCCAAGTGATGGTGATGGAAGGTAAGATCGTAGGAATGAAGCATAAATTGCTTTCGATTATAAATCCGACCATTTTAACACCTGAATTTATGGAAAACCCAGACGTACTTGAAAAACAGTCCCAAACTGAAGTTGCAAAATCACTATATAGCATAGAAGAAAAACAGGTAGGCGCAACCATTGGACAAGATATACTCCAGGCAAAGGCAATAAATTATCTCAAAAAACAACTTGCGGCTGTTATTAAGCTTCCCGTACATCGCATCGAGGCAGATGCTCAGTTAGAAAAGTACGGAATTGATTCGATTATGGCAATGAAGTTGACTAACCAATTAGAAAAAACATTCGGATTATTGCCGAAAACATTGTTTTTCGAATATCAAAATATTAAAGAATTAGCCGAATATTTTCTTCGAGCTTATCGAGATCGACTTTTAGAGATGCTGGGAGTTGAGGCGGAAACAGAAGTAACTACCAATAATGTAAAAGATTCAATAGCAATGACAAAAACTGATATGCCTATTCTAACAGAAAGACAGCCAGCTGCAACAATTGGATCAGATATACTACAGGGAAAAGTATCAAAGTATCTCAAAAAGCAGCTTTCAGATGTTATTAAGCTTCCCGTACATCGCATTGAGGCAGATGCCCAATTGGAAAAGTACGGGATCGATTCGATTATGGCTATGAAATTAACTAATCAATTAGAGAAGACATTTGGTTTATTGCCGAAAACATTGTTTTTTGAATACCAAAACATTACAGAACTGACTGGATATTTTATGGAAGCCTATCGAGAACGCCTTATCGAATTATTGGGAATTGAAGAAATAGCAGCAACCACCATTAATTTTGAAGATCCAATAGCTGTGGCAGAATCGGTAGATTCCGATAAACGAAATTGGAAAGAATTGAGGTTGGCTGAATTGCGGGAGGAAAAAGCAACAGAGGCCTTAGATATTGCTATTATTGGTATTTCTGGACGCTATCCGGGGGCTAGGAATATAAAAGAGTATTGGAATAATCTAAGGGATGGTAAAGATTGTATTACGGAAATTCCTAAAGATCGTTGGGATCACAACTTGTACTTTGATGAAGATAAGAACAAACCTGGAAAAACTTATAGTAAGTGGGGAGGATTTTTGGATGGTGTAGATCAGTTTGATCCGCTATTCTTCAATATCTCACCCCGTGAGGCGGAAATAATGGATCCGCAGGAGCGTATATTCTTAGAGTCTGTCTATGAAGCAATAGAGGATGCGGGATATACTGGAGAAAACATTAGTAATCAGGAATATTTTGGATTAAAAGGCAATGTAGGAGTTTTTGCTGGGGTCATGTTCGACGAGTACCAGCTCTATGGAGTCCAGGAAACCCTACAAGGCAGACCAACTTCGCTATGGGGGGTTCCGGCATCTATTGCTAATCGGGTGTCCTATTTGTGTAATTTCCATGGTCCTAGCATGACAGTAGATACGATGTGTTCTTCCTCATTGACCGCAATCCATTTAGCATGTCAAAGCTTGCAGCGAGGAGGCTGTGACCTAGCGATTGCAGGCGGCGTCAATGTTTCGATACATCCTAACAAATATCTATTTTTGGCGCAGGGCAAATTTCTATCAAGTAATGGTCAGTGCCAAAGCTTCGGGGAAGGAGGCGACGGCTATGTGCCGGGAGAAGGCGTAGGGGCGTTGCTTTTAAAACCGTTGTCAAAGGCTATTGCTGACGGGGATCACATATATGGAATAATCAAAGGAACCGCAATTAATCATGGCGGAAAAACCAATGGATATACAGTTCCTAATCCCAATGCTCAAGCTAGTGTTATTAGTAGAGCCCTTGAAGAAGCAGGAATAGATCCAAGGACGATTAGTTATATTGAAGCTCATGGTACCGGGACTTCCTTAGGAGACCCAATTGAAATCGCTGGTCTAACAAAAACTTTCCAAAAATATACCAAAGAGAAGCAGTTCTGCGCTATCGGCTCGGTCAAGTCGAACATTGGGCATTGCGAGAGTGCGGCAGGTATTGCTGGGGTGACGAAAGTACTGTTGCAGCTCAAGCATCGGCAAT
>NZ_JAJHJB010000026.1:0-68205 GCF_020819555.1 Pelosinus baikalensis | reverse complement strand
AAGTCCAGCAATGGATTCAGCTGACTGGTACTAATAGGACGAGGGCTTGACTTAAATTAGTTAGCAGCATGGCTGCTAACTACTAACATGCAGTCTTTCTTCTGTGAAGTTTTGAAGGAACATATTTATATGTACTTCTAAAAAACTTTAATCCAGTGGCGATAGCTGTGGGGTTCCACCTGTTCCCATACCGAACACAGTAGTTAAGCCCACATACGCCGAAAGTACTTGGTTGGAAACGGCCTGGGAGGATAGGTAGTTGCTGGTTGAAGAAAAACGCACTCATTTTATATGAGTGCGTTTTTAATATCTTGCGCTTTGCGAGATTGGTGAGAATGCTTCAGATGCTAGGCACGACAATAAGCAGGGAACCAAATCTTTGTAAACGATAGTGAGCAAGAAGATTTGAGTGATTCGCTTAGTTAGAGTGAAACGATAACATCCTTTACCTAGTACATCAGTACGTGAAGTGAGCGCGCGCAGGAGTAACGACGCAGATGGGGTATTATCGCCAGTCGAAGTACCGAACACAGTAGTTAAGCCCATACGCCGAAAGTACTTGGATGGAAACGTCCTGGGAGGATAGCACAATGCCACTGCTGCGGCACACCTTTGTGTCCTTTTGAAGAGTATTGAAGGGTTTCCATAAGAACATAAAGAATTGTATTATAATATAGATTACGGGTTAATCATACTTGTAGATACATAGTAATAGATCATTAAGACACAGGTATAGCTTAACTATTTGATCATTGAATATCAGGATAAATGCGAATGACAGGAAGGTGAGTTAATGAATAAAAAATTATCATTAATTATGGTTACCGTTGTTATTACAGCGTTATTTATTTCAGGATGCTTTAGCAAGACAAATTCCTCTAATGTTTATAAAGAAACTCAATTTCTTATGGACACAATTGTTGAAATTACTGCTTATGGTCCAGGAGCAGAAGAGGCAGTGAAGGCTGCTTTCGCTGAGTTCCAGCATTTGCATGCTTTAACGAATAATTTTGATGATAATAGTCAAGTTTCGAGAATTAATCAAATGGCAGGTAAGGAAAAAGTTGTTGTTGATCCTGAATTGGTAAAAATTATTAAGTTCTCCCAGGATGTATCAGATAAGCTTGGCGGTTCTTTTGATATCACCGTTGGTCCCCTCACGAAATTATGGGGAATTGGTCATAAGGGGGAGTATGTACCAAGTCAAGCTGAGATTGATAAGGTTTTGCCATTGGTCAATTATCATTTAGTTGAGGTAGATACGGCTGCTAATACGATATATTTGCCCAAGACAGGCATGATGCTTGATTTAGGTGCCATTGCCAAAGGATATGCTACCGATCAGGCTGTTGAACTACTGAAAGCCAAAGGAATAACATCTGCTCTAGTAAATGCTGGCGGGGATGTACGGGTTATTGGTAATAAGCCTGATGGTAAACCATGGAGGATTGGTATACAGCATCCTCGCGATCCAGATGGTATTAGTGCTAAGCTGGCTTTGACGGAATGGGATACTATGGAGACATCAGGAGATTATCAGCGGTTTATGATGAAGGATGGCATACGATATTCACATATTCTAGATCCGCGAACAGGATGGCAGCCAAGGGAAGTGTCAAGTGTAACGATGGTTAATTCTAGTTCTACCTATGGAGATGTTTTGAGTAAACCTATTTTTGTTCTAGGAGTAGAAAAAGGGTTAGAACTGCTAAAACAATTTCCCGGCAATGAAGCTGTCATCGTTACTTTGGATGGTAAGATTATTATTACTCCTGGTCTTGAGGGAAAGATAGAACTATCTTCTGATACAGATAAAAAATAACGAATGATTACTTTTTTTGTCGGTATAAAGAGATAGGTTGTTGAACAATGTGAAAAAAATGCTGATTGGATGGGGGAGAGGACTAGCAATGGATGAGTTATGTAGAGAATTGTCAGAAGCGTTAGCTGTTAATGTAGAAGGTAAAGCTGGTTATAATGATTTCTTTACTGCAGCGGTGCTGGTGCCTCTTATCGTCCAGGATGGTGAATTAGCTATATTGTTTGAGGTACGTTCTACACAATTATCTTGGCAGCCTGGAGAGATTTGCTTTCCAGGAGGGCGTATTGAAAAGGAAGATGGATCAGCTTTAGCTGCTGCTGTACGGGAAACGCAAGAAGAACTTTCTTTAGCAGCAGCAGAAATAAAAATTCTAGGAGCATTAGACGAAATCATAAGTCCTATAGGAGTAAAGTTGTATCCTTATGTAGGTTATCTTTCGCCTCTTCAACCGATTGTACCTAGCCAGGATGAAGTTGCAGAAGTATTTACCATACCTTTACGATTTTTGCTTGCCCATAAACCGATTGTCGCCCACATGGAAATGGGAACAAGACCTTTAGCCGATTTCCCTTTTTCCCTGGTTACAGGATACTCCGAAGAATGGCGGGCACGTAAAACGTACCAGGTTTCATTTTATAAGTATGGAAAGCATGTTGTTTGGGGATTGACTGCCCAAGTTTTGCAGGAATTTCTAGAGATTTATAAGACTATCGATGATAAATAATAAAAATCCCTCTGTAAAGAGGGATTATTTTTAAATTAAGTAAATATTAGCTTATCTGCCTATAACAAATTGTACTCGTATAGTTCTAATAATTGGTAGCAATACGCCAATTTTGACCATGGATAATTAGATTATAGATTTCAGTCAGGGTTTGGAAAATAGTTGATCGCTTTACTGTAAGTTTTTTGGTAAGCAGTGAGATTTTAAACCAATGACCTTCCCGGGAAAGCTGATAAATCGTGTTATTAATCTCTAAACGAATGATTTTGCTAGGGGATTTACTAAGAGCATCTTCCAGCGTTTTTACAGCATGACCGTCAAGTGGAGGCATGGCTTGAATAAGATCTTTTTTCAATTATCAACACACTCCCTTTACTACTTGAATAAAATGTAGCTGTAAGCATTATATCATTTTAGTATAGAAAGTGTATAATGGATTTTTGCCTAGAAAACAGGGTTCTTTGGCTTTATAGTGCAATGATCTCATTGTGTCTATCTTATTTGCAAAATTCTGAGTTTTTATTAGGACAACCATCCAGTAAAGAAATTATATAGTGTATAAAATTGACAGAATTTGTTTGGGATATATTGTGTAGAAAAGGCTGAATATAAAGCAATTAGGGTATCTTTTTATAAGTGTAGCTGATATACTGTAATAGTTTTAAAGGGTGTATATCTGGAAGAGACTTTTAGACGATTTTACTTTAGAGGAGGATGAATTCGTGGAGAAAAACAAAAAAGGGATAGGACTTACAACTCAAATTTTTATTGCTCTTATACTAGGTGTTGTTTTCGGTTATATTTTCCCTACCTATGGACAAGCATTAAAGCCCGTTGGTGACACTTTTATTCGTATGATTAAAATGATTGTAGTACCTTTGATTTTCAGTTCATTAATTATGGGTATTGCAGGTACTGGCGACTTCAAAAAGCTGGGTCGTTTGGGTGCAAAAGCAATTATCTGGTTTGAAGTTGCTACGACGCTAGCTCTATTTGTCGGTCTGGCTGTGGCGAATATTTTCCAGCCAGGTGCAGGTGTCGCGATTGCAACAGGGGCGGATGTCAGTTCTGCAGCAGCAGCAGCAACGAAGACCATTGATATGACTCAAATGCTGGTTAATATTGTACCTACCAATGTGGTAGATGCTATGGGTCGCGGTGATATGCTGCAAATTATCTTGTTCTCTACTTTCTTCGGCGTAGCAGCTGCTGGCATGGGAGAAAAGGGTAAACCAGTGGTCACGTTAGCCATCAGCGTTGCTGAAATTATGTTCAAGTTTACTTGGTATGTAATGAAATTAGCTCCTATCGGTGTTTTTGCTTTGATTGCTTTTACTGTAGGAAAATTTGGTCTTGGAATGTTGATTCCATTGGCTAAGCTAATTGGGTCGTTGTATTTTGCTTTAGTGTTATTCATTACGCTATTGTTAGCTTGTGCTTCTGTAATTATTCGAATGAATTTCTTTCAATTATTACGAGCCATTAAAGAACCGATTCTTATTGCGTTTTCCACTGCATCCAGTGAGGCAGCCCTTCCAATTGCAATGGAAAAATTAGAAAAATTTGGTGTTCCAAAGCATATTGTTACCTTTGTATTGCCAACAGGCTATACATTTAATCTGGATGGTTCCACATTATATAGTGCATTAGCAGTTATCTTTATTGCACAAGTGTACCATATTGATTTCCCTCTTTCTACGCAAATGTTAATGTTAGTTACATTAATGATGTCAACCAAAGGAATTGCAGCAGTTCCAGGTGCATCTCTCATCGTTATTGCAGGTACTGCGGCGGCTTTTGGCTTACCGGTAGAAGGCATTGGCATCATTCTGGGCGTTGACCGTATCTTGGATATGGCTCGTACAGCCTGTAATTTGATTGGTAACTGTGTAGCTGCTGTAGTAGTAGCACGCTGGGAAAATGAATTACCAGATGAAGTGCTGCAAGTCGCTTATACTAAAAATTATGATGATTAATTCATTCTAAAAAGCAGAAATGAGATGGTGCCCACTTGGCACTGTCTCTTTTTGTTTTTTATGATTATAAGTTGGTATTAATATTTTTTGAATAAGAAAATTGCTCTTGCCAATACTATGAGTAAGGCAGGAAAAAAGCAGAATGGAATTTATAAAGCTGCTTTTTAGACTGTACTTAGTATAGCATTAGGAAAGGGTGACAATATTGCGTTATTCAAAGATTTTAACTAGTATTATACTGCTATGTTTTGTGATAATGGTAGTCGGACTTGCAGGTGGGTGTGGTAATAGTCCAGCACCTAAACCACTGCCAGGTATGCCGGATTCCACAGACAATCCTGGGGTTAATGGAGCAGGGAAGCTCATGATGCCACCGAGAATGATCATTGGCTATTATGAAAATCCTTGGCCAGGAACACCGGATAAAACAGGTTCTTTCCCAAGTATGAAAAGCTTTGCTAAAAGTATGACAGGTGTTGGTCCATTTTGGTATAAGGCAACCAAGGATGGCACTGTTGAAGCAAAAGACAGCCAACTGGTATATGATACTGCTAGAGATCTAAAACTTAAAATGTACCCTTTGATTACCAATAAAACTGGCTCTACAGAGGAATTACTAGGTAATCCAGAAGTTCGCAGTAAGGCCATCGATAATATTGTAAAACTAGTCCAAGAAAAGCAGTATGATGGTATTAATATTGACTTTGAATTATTACCGCCAGCACAGCGGGATAATTTAACTAGTTTTATGGCAGAGCTATATCCAAAAATGCAGGGCTTAAATAAAACGGTAATCATATCCGTATTTCCGCAAGTTGACGTAGCGGAGGATGTATCGGGAGCTTATAATTATCCTGAACTGGCTAAGAATGCTGATTTTCTGCAGATTATGACCTATGACAATCATTGGTCGACCTCCAAGCCAGGTCCTATTGCACCAATTGATTGGTATGAGAAGAATATTAAATATGCTATTGATAATTGTGGTGGACCACACAAAGTAATCATTGGTGTTGGTTTATATGGTTATGATTGGGTTGGTAAAGAAGGGGAAACTATAACCTATGTAGATGCGATTGTACGGGCCGAACAACATGACGCTAAAATTATGTATGATGAGACAGTGCAGGCACCTCACTTTTCTTACAAAGATCATGAAGTTTGGTTTGAAAATGACAAAAGTATCGCAGCTAAATTGGATATTATCGCAAAATACAATCCTGCTGGCATTGCACTATGGCGTCTGGGCCAAGAGCAGCCAGAAGTGTGGTCATTGATTGATAGTAAATTTCCTAAGAAATAAAAAAAATATCTGTCGAGCATGATTCGACAGATATTTTTTTTTGCGTATTAAACCAAGTGGTTGCAAGGATATCGTAAAAAGAATACTATAGTAAATAAGAATCCTATTTGGTTATTTTTAATTAGACAATACGGTTATTTATTCAAGTGGATTATGGAGAGAATATAATGAGTATAAAAGTCAAAATGGAGTTGGTTGCCAACTCAGGTATATTTATTACAGCTGGTGATAGTACCATACTGCTTGATGGTATATTTGGGGAAAATCCATTTTTTAGCCAACCTGTGAGTGAGATGCAAAAAGCTGTTTTTGGTATGGCAAGTAAATATAAAGATATTGATTATCTGATATTTACTCATAGACATATCGATCATTTTTCTTCCATGTATTTAGATGAGTATATTTCCAATAATGAAGTAAAAAAGGTATATATACCAAGGCTGAAGCAAGAAACAAATTCCTTAGAAGATAAGAGCTCGTTATTAAGCCGAACTTTAATAGAGAAAGTTGAAGAATATTATATTCCTTTTGGAAAATATCATAAAGAAGAACTCACCCAAAACTGTACTCTTACTTACTTCAGAAGCGTACATATGGGTGGTGGAGAATATCAAGACACTAGACATTATACAATCATGCTTACAATTGAAGAAAAAAACTATATATTTGCAGCTGATGCCGATTATATGGTGAAAAACTTTGAAGTTATTAAAGATATTCCTAATTTAACAGCTGTTTTCATTAATCCACTGTTCTTTACCAATACAAAAGGACAGAATATATTAGATAATTTGAAGCCGGAAAAAGTTGTGATTTATCACATTCCTTTTGAGGATGAAGATAAAATGGGTCTTAGGAAACTGGTTACAAGGGACATTTTGAAATATAAAGATAAGCCATATAAAATTATAGCATTAACCGAAAAAGATCAGGAGATCTAACAAATGATTTCGTATGAATCTTTTTCCAGTGGGCTTTGAATTACTGGTTGTATCTACTCGAGAAATTCCCGCTGAATGGGCTACCAGACCATATTTAAACTAATGAGATGTCTAAGCTTCCTTCTTTATATTGGGATTTCTATGTTATATGAATGAGGTGTGAAACATAAAAATCTTGACCTTTTATGTTACATTTTGTTATACTTAAAAGCAAGCCTCCCATGCGGAGGCTTGTTTATTGATTTTTTATCTGCAGTTTTTGAATTTAATACTTGGTATATGAGAATATTTCCAGGTAATAGAAGGGAGTTGCGCACTATGGTAGGACTGGAAAAAAGATTGGCTGAACAAAGGCGTGGTAAGGGAAGATCCGTTATAGCTGTTCTAGGTATTTTATTAGCAGTATTAGCAGTAGCTGGCGCGTCCTATGTTTGGTTTAGCGGAGGAATTGAACAAAGTAAAGAAAAGGGGAGCATTGTAACTCCTCAAAATAAAATTAACATTATGGTTATGGGCGTTGACGAACGTAGTGATGATACCGGGCGTTCTGATACGTTATTTGTTGTTACCATTGACACAAATACGAAAGATGTTGCAATGCTCTCTATTCCCCGAGATACGAGGGTAAAAATTTCAGGACATGGTTGGGATAAAATTAACCATGCTTATGCCTATGGCGGCCATAAATTAACGCAGCAGGCTGTCGAAGGTTTGTTAGGAATAAAAATGGACCATTATATTACAATTAATATTGCAGGGTTTAAAAAGATTATTGATGCCGTTGGCGGTGTAACCATTGATGTGGAAAAAAGGATGTACTATTCCGATCCTTATGATGATAATGGGGAGGATCATGGTCCCTTCGTAATTGATTTACGGCCAGGTGTCCAACGTATGGATGGTCGTATGGCGATTCAATATGTACGTTATCGTGATGAAGAGGGCGATATTGGCCGAGTTGAGCGTCAGCAAAAGTTCTTAAAAGCATTAATGAAGGAAGTCGCTAGCCCATCCGTTATTACTAAGATACCTGCTATTGTTCGAGAGGTAAATAGTGTAGTAAATAGTGATATGTCTACCACGGAAATGCTTAATCTTGCTAAAACCTTGAATGATGCATCGAAAAATGGGCTGAGAACAGACATGGTACCAGGAAAACCAGCATTTATTAATGAGATAAGTTATTGGCTGCCTGATGTAATGGCTCTTCGCAAGCACGTAGCTCAAACCCTTGGTGTGGCTATGGAAGAGAAATATGTTGCTACGACACAAAAAGATGTAAGTGAATATGAGACTTCCATTCCAAAAGAAATGAAAGTAATTGAAACTCCGAAGGTAACTAAAAATGCAGTTCCAGAGAAAAAAACGACTCCAGATAAATCGAAAAAAGATGATAAAAATGACAAAACTGATACTTCAGCAGATGCAGGCAAGTCTGTTAGTAAGAAAGTCAATTCTGATAAAGTAAGTGTGGAAGTGGTGAATGCCAGTGGCATGGCGGATGCAGGTGATAGAATTGCCGCGATCCTTCGTAACCGCGGATTTGAAGTTGCGGGTGTGACGAATACAGCAAATGCATATAAAAATACAGTGGTTATTTCTAACACTACAGATAGTACAGTCGTTAACAAATTAAGCTCGCTGCCTTTTAAATACTCATTGCAGATTACAAAAGACGAAGGTAAGGCGATTGATGCAGTGGTTGTGGTTGGTAAAGATTATACAGGTAAGTGATGATTCATAAAGTAGCCCATTAGGGCTATTTTTTTTGTTTTGCGGGATACTATGTTATACGAAAATCAATTGTTAAAAAGGAGTTAACCTATGTGGATTACAGAAAAGTCTCGCAGAATGAATATTATGGTATGGATCATTGTGGCAGTGGTTGGTCTTTTAATATTGCGTTTGGCCTGGATGCAGTTAGTACGTGGTCCACAATATAAGAAAGTAGCAGAAGAAAATCGCATACACCAAATTACTGAGCAAGCCCCACGAGGGAATATGTATGATCGTAATGGGGCTTTACTTGTTACCAATCGTCCTAGTTTTGCTGTTGCTATTATTCCAGCAGAATATAGCTATGATTCTGCGAAGACAGCTGCATTAGCCAATATGATTGGTATTTTACCTGAGACTATTGAAAAAATGCTAAAGGATGGGGAAGAGTCACCTTATATTCCGATAATCGTGAAGCGAGATATTGATCCTGTATTGCAAGCCAAGATTTTGGAGAGAAAGGATACTTTAGCTGGGGTTGTCATTAGCGCCGTTCCTGTAAGGCAGTACATATACAAAGATTTAGCAGCTCATGTGCTGGGATTTCTGGGCAGCATAAATGAGGAAGAATATGCTAAGCACAAGGCACAAGGATATAAACCTACGGATTTTATAGGAAAGGATGGTTTGGAGCTGGAATGGGAGGATGTATTACGGGGGATCGATGGTGGTTTACAAGTAGAAGTCAATGCCTTTGGAGAAGAAGTGCAAAGGATTGGTGAGAAGAAGGCTATATCAGGGAAGGGATTAATTTTGACCCTTGATGGAAATTTACAGAAAGCTGCACAAGAAGCTCTAATGCAGCAGATTGAAATAAGCCGTAATATAGGGCAGCCAGCTAAAGGAGGGAGCGCCATTGTTCTAGATGTTCATACAGGAGGTGTTTTGGCAATGGTTAGCTCTCCAGCCTTTGATCCTAATTTATTTGCCAGTGGTATTAGCAGTAAAAACTGGGGCGAATTGATCAATCATCCTGATCATCCTCTTACGAATAAAGGAATACAAAGTACCTATCCACCAGGTTCTGTTTTTAAAATTATTACAACAGCTGCAGCCTTGGATATGGGTTATGTAACGAAAGAGGAAGTATTTGAGGATAAAGGATTCTATATCCTAGGGGGATGGAAATTTTATGGCTGGAAGACGGAAGGGTTAGGAAAGCTTACGATTGTTGATGCTATAGCATGGTCAAGCGATCCTGTTTTTTATGAACTAGGCCGCCGTATGGGCATTGATAATTTAGCCAGTTATGCATTAACCTTTGGATTAGGAAAGAAAAGTGGTATTTTGCTGCAAGGGGAAGAAGAAGGATTAGTACCCACAGAAGGATGGAAACAAAAGAATTATGAGCAGCCATGGTATCCTGGAGAGACGATCATTGCTGCGATTGGGCAGGGTTATTATCTAACAACGCCCCTGCAGCAGGCACTACTACTAATGGCAGTTGCCAATGATGGAGAAATCTATCGACCGATGTTAGTGGATAAAATCGTAGATGACAATGGAGCGGTAGTTAGAAGCTATCAGTCGGAAGTTGTTCATACTATTTATTTAAAGTCGGAAACATGGGATATAATTAAGAGTGGCTTAGTCGCTGTTACAACGAAGGGGACAGGGGCAGGAGTCTTTCAGGGAGTTACTCCAACGGTGGCTGGAAAAAGCGGCTCAGCGGAAACAGGTACTGGTACGGTTCATTCTTGGTTTGCATGCTATGCACCGGCCCAAAATCCTGAAATTGCAATTGCTGTACTAGTAGAGGAGGGCGGTGAAGGCTCTACTGCTGCAGCACCTGTTGTGCGAAAGATAGTAGAGGCATATTTTGGTGCGAAAGAAAAGCTGGATTCAGGTGGCGCTTAAGAGGAGAGTGTTCTTTGTGCCTCTGTGGTTCGGTTATGTTTTATTGATTTAAAGGGCGCATAGCGTTAAAAATTTAAAGTGAATCTTTGTACTTTCTAATAGAGGAATATTACATTTTTAGTGCGAATTATGCTAAAATATGAAGGATGTGAAAAATGTGCCCTGTTACCCGATAAACTTACAAATTGACGGTCGGTCTTGCATGGTTGTTGGCGGCGGGAGTGTGGCCCAACGTAAGGTTGGGGCGCTTTTGGCTGCTGGCGGAATGGTTACGGTAGTAAGTCCTGCCCTTACGAAGCAGTTGGCTTCCTTAGTAGAGGACAAGAGTATTATTCATATTGCTCGGTCTTACCAGCAGGGTGATGTTAATGGTTTTTTTATTGTAATTTGCGCTACCGATAGTAACGCAGTAAATAAATGGGCTGCTGAGGAAGGTATGGGTGCAGGTGCTCTTGTAAATGTGACGGATGCACCTGAGCTTGGTAATTTTAGTGTGCCATCCCAGATTTCACATGGAGATTTGCTGCTTACGATCTCTACTGGTGGTAAAAGCCCAGCGTTAGCAAAAAAATTACGTGAGGAATTAGAAGAGCGTTATGGCCCGGAATATGGAATCTATCTTGAGTTGGTGGCTAAAGCACGAGAGCAGATAAAAGAGCAGCTTTCGACAGTAAAAGAAAGAGAATCCTTTTGGCGAAGGACCTTGGATCAGGAAGTAATTATCTTGCTTAAGGAAGGTAAGATAAAAGAGGCGGAGGCTAAGATTAAAAATGCAATTGGTTGTACTAGGACTCAATCATAAGACAGCATCGGTAGATGTGCGGGAATGTTTTACTTTTTCTGAGGATAAGATTAAAACGGCATTGAATCATCTTCATGAATATGAAGAAATTAGCGAATGTGTATTACTGTCTACCTGTAATCGCACAGAGATGTATGCTGTAGTAGATGATGCGGAAGATGGATTTCCGGTAATGCAGCAATTTTTGCAACGAATATCCGAAAGCACTCTTGATATGGAAGACTTCTTTTTTTATGTGGAAGAAGATTGTATTGAACATTTATTCCGGGTATCGGCAAGTCTTGATTCTCTTATTATAGGGGAAGGTCAAATTTTAAGTCAGGTAAAGAAGGCTTATTCAGTAGCTAGGGATGTTGGCACTACAAGTACAGTACTCAATACGTTATTTAACAGAGCCATTGCTGTGGGTAAGAAGGTTCGCAGTGAAACCCGAATCGCCCATAGTGCAGTGTCTGTCAGCTATGCCGCTGTAGAGCTAGCTAAGAACGTTTTTGGTAATTTATCTGCTTCCAATGTGTTATTGCTGGGGGCGGGACAAATGGGTGAACTTACAGCAAAGCATTTAGTAGGAAATGGTGTCAAAACGGTAATCGTTTCCAATCGTAAATACGAAAGAGCGGTAGAGTTGGCTGAACAATTTCGAGGAGTAGCCGTACCCTTTGAAAGTTTTATGAAAAGTGCTGTGGATGCTGATATTATTATTACTTCTACTGGTGCTCCTCATTACGTGATACGTGCCTGGGATGTGGCTCATTTAATGCCCAAGCGTCAAGGACGTCCTATAATTATTATTGACATTGCTGTACCCCGGGATGTGGAACCTGAGGTATCTGCTATTGCGGGAGTACGTTTATATAACATTGATGATTTGGAAGCGGTTGTAGAGTCCAATGTTCGTTTAAGGGAACAGGAAGCTGAATTGGCTGAAGAAATTATAAAAAAAGAGTTAGAGGAATTGATGATTAAATTCCGTTATTTATCACTTCGTCCTGTTATGGCACGTTTGACAGATAAGGCAGAAAAAATTCGTCAGCGAGAGTTGAAGCGAGCGCTGACAAAATTGCCTGATATTACAGCAGATGAACGTAAGGCCGTGGAAAATATGTCGAAGATGATTATACGTAAAATGTTAAGAGATCCTATGGTTTGCATTAATGAGGGAGCCTGTACACATAAAGAACAGTTCTATTTAGATGCAATACTGGATTTGTTTAAACTTGATACAATAGGAGAGGGCAGACATCGTGAAAAGAAAAAAAATTACTATCGGTACGCGGGGCAGTAAGCTGGCTCTATGGCAGGCAAATCATATTGCTGACTGTATAAGAGCTCAGTATCCTGATGTGGATGTAGAGCTGCTTCATATTGTAACTACTGGTGATAAAATTTTAGATGTACCTTTGGCTAGAATTGGCGGTAAGGGTTTATTCACCAAAGAATTAGAAACGGCAATGTTGGATGGGCAAATCGATTTGGCCGTGCACAGCTTAAAGGATATGCCAACCGAGCTGCCAGAGGGATTGCTGCTGGCTGCTATTACTGAGCGTGTGGACCCTGGGGATGCTTTTATCAGCCCTAACTATGGCACCGTTGACAATTTACCAAAAGGTTCCAGGGTCGGGACTTCAAGTTTAAGGCGAAAGGCACAGCTGCTTAAATATCGGTCAGATCTTAAGATTGGTGACCTACGGGGAAACCTGGATACCAGGCTAAAAAAATTAGAGAATGGCGAGTTCGATGGGATTATCTTAGCCGTTGCTGGTTTAAAGCGTTTGGGCTGGCAAGAGAAAATTACTCAAGTATTGCCCCAGGATATTTGTTTGCCAGCAGTGGGACAAGGGGCTTTGGCTATTGAGGCGCGCAGTAATGATGCAGAAGTATTACAGATGCTTGCTTTTTTAAATCATCAGGAGACTCGCTGGGCTGTAGAAGCAGAACGGGCGTATTTGGCTGAAGTAGAAGGCGGTTGCCAGATTCCCATTGGTGTGTTCGGGAGAATAGAACAAGCGGTATTAACGTTAGAAGCGGCTATCTTGTCAGTGGATGGAGCGCGTCAGATTCGACAAACCATTAGTGGGAGTCCTCAGGATGGCAAGAAGCTTGGTCGTGATTTAGCACAACGGATGCTCGGCGAGGGTGGACGAGAGATTCTGCAAGAACTAGAAGTAAATCATTAATGGTTCAAAAAGAACGCAATATGTTCTTTGCTATCATCTAGAATATAAATTACGTTCTAACAGGAGGAGAAAATAATGAGGCAAGGAATTGTTTATTTAGTAGGAGCAGGTCCGGGGGACTATAAGCTCATTAGTGTGAAAGCCCTCGAATATATACAGCAAGCAGATACGATTGTATATGATCGATTAGCAGATGATCGATTGTTGTCGACAGCTAGAGAAGATGCAGAGCTTATTTATGTAGGCAAGGCTTCTAGTGATCATACGATGCGTCAGGAAGATATTAACCAGCTGCTAGTGGATAAAGCAAAAGAGGGTAAAAATGTAGTGCGACTGAAAGGCGGAGATCCTTTCGTCTTTGGGCGGGGCGGTGAAGAAGCACTAACCTTAGTAGAAAATCATATTTCTTTTGAAATTGTACCTGGGATAACCTCAGCCATTTCAGTACCTGCTTATGCTGGCATTCCTGTCACCCATCGAGGGATTGCGACTTCATTTGCGGTAATCACTGGACATGAAGATCCTACTAAGCCGGAATCAACGATTAAGTGGTCACATATATCTACTGGGGTAGATACCTTAGTATTTTTAATGGGAGTAGAAAATCTGCCTCATATTACATCCAAACTGATTGAGCATGGCCGCTCGGCAAATACACCTGCTGCAGTGATTCGCTGGGGAACGAAACCTGAGCAGCGGGTTTTAGTCACGACGGTAGGGAACGCTGCTGAGGATGTGGCAAAAGCAGGAATCAAGCCGCCAGCTATTTTTATTGTCGGCGAAGTTGTAAAATTGCGTGAACAGTTGGGCTGGTTTGATCAGCGTTTGCTGTTTGGGAAAACTGCATTGGTTACTCGTGCAAGAGAACAGGCCAGTGTCTTAACAGGTCAATTAGAAGCTTTGGGAGCACAATGTATAGAAGCACCAGCCATCAAACTGGTTCCGCCAGAGAGCTATGCTGAACTGGATGAATCAATTAAAAAATTAACGACGTATGATTGGCTGATTTTTACCAGCGTTAATGGTGTTGAATATTTCTTTAAGCGTTTACATAGCATGAGGAAAGATAGTCGGGCTTTAGGCAGCATTCAGGTTGCTGCCATTGGTGCACAAACAGCAGCAAGGCTAAAAGATTATGGAATTTTAGCAGACATTGTTCCTTTGGAATTTAGAGCTGAAGGTATTGTTGCTGCAGTGACTGGCAGGATTCAGCCAGGTATGTCAGTGCTTATTCCGAGAGCGTTGGTAGCAAGAGATCTTTTACCGGAAAAATTAGGAGAAATGGGAGCAAGGGTAAATGTCGTTCCTGTCTATCGCACTCTTACTGGGGATACGGATGGTAAGATTCTATCAGAAAAGCTAAAAGCAGGAGATATCGATCTTGTAACATTCACCAGCTCCTCTACAGTAACCAATTTACTGAATTTATTAGGAGACCAGGGAGCGGAACTCTTAAAAAATGCCAAGATTGCGTGCATTGGTCCGATCACTGCCGGCACGTGCTTGGAACATGGCATTACTCCGGATGTGATTGGTGAGGAGTACACGATTCACGGTATGATAGAAGTCATTAAAACGCTATATGAGGAGGCTCAAAAATGAGTTCTTTGCTTCGTCCGCGACGTCTTAGAGCTTCTGCCGGAATACGACAGTTAGTTCGGGAAACAACTCTTGAGGTTGGTAATCTAGTATATCCTTTGTTTGTGGTTCCAGGAAATCAAATACGCAGGGAAATTTCTTCTATGCCAGGTGTTTTTCATTTGTCTCCCGATATGGCAGTCAAGGAAGCCGCTGAGGCATTTTCCTTAGGTATACCGGCAGTTATCATTTTCGGTCTTCCTGAATATAAAGATGCAGAAGGATCAAGTGCCTGGGATATGAATAGTCCTGTGCAAAAAGCAATGAGTCTGATTAAGGCGGCGTTACCTGAAATCGTAGTGATTGGTGATGTATGTCTGTGTGAGTATACCAGCCATGGTCATTGCGGCTTGCTGAAAGGTCGAGAGGTTGATAATGACAGTACCTTGGAATTACTGGCAAAAACCGCTGTGAGCCAGGCGCAGGCAGGCGCTGATATCATAGCGCCTTCTGATATGATGGATGGACGTATATTAGCTATTCGCAATGCGTTAAATGAAAGTGGCTATAGCAATGTATCAATTATGTCTTATGCCGTAAAATATGCATCTGCTTATTATGGACCATTCCGTGACGCTGCTGATTCAGCACCGCAATTTGGTGATCGCAAAAGCTACCAAATGGACCCGGCTAATAGTCGGGAAGCCATGCGCGAGGTCGAGTTAGATATTGCAGAAGGTGCAGATATTATTATGGTGAAACCAGCCTTGGTTTATTTGGACATTGTTCGTCAAGTTAGGGATCGTTTTGATTATCCTTTGGCAGTTTATAACGTAAGTGGTGAATATTCCATGGTTAAAGCTGCAGCAGCCCAAGGATGGATTGATGAAAAGCGTATAGTGATGGAAACACTGGTTAGCATGAAACGGGCCGGGGCGGATATTATTATTACCTATCATGCGATGGATGTTGCCCGCTGGTTAAAAGAGGAATAAGAATAGAGACAATAAACCACCTTATTATTTTTAGGAGGTCTACTCATGGCATTTCATTTAAATAAATCGACTGAAGCATTTAATGAAGCAAAGCAGTATATACCAGGGGGCGTTAATAGTCCTGTACGTTCCTTTCGAGGTGTTGGCGGAACGCCGCCTTTTATTGCGAGGGCTGCAGGCAGCCGCTTATATGATATTGATTCGAATCAATATATTGATTATGTTGGATCATGGGGTCCGATGATTTTAGGTCATGCTCATCCTGCGGTAGTAGAAGCCTTAGTTCAAGCTGTGTCTAATGGAACAAGTTATGGAGCACCTACTCTTTTAGAGACTACCTTGGCTAAATTAGTGCAGCAGGCCGTCCCTTCTATGGAATTGATACGCATGGTGAATTCAGGAACAGAGGCTACCATGAGTGTATTGCGTTTAGCAAGAGCGTATACCAATCGCAGCAAAATTGTTAAATTTATTGGCTGCTATCATGGACATCATGATAGTCTGCTGGTAAAGGCAGGGTCAGGGGCGGCTACCTTAGGTGTACCTGACAGTCCTGGCGTATCTGACGCTGTTGCCGGTGGAACGATTTCCGTAAATTATAATGATATATCAGCTCTGACAGAGGTCTTTTCTCAATATGGCGAAGAAATTGCTGCCGTCATTATTGAACCTGTTGCCGGCAACATGGGAATGGTGCTGCCGCAAGAAGGATACCTGGCAGCCGTACGTGACATTACTCAGCGATATGGTTCTTTGCTGATATTTGATGAGGTTATGACTGGTTTTCGTGTGGCTTACAGCGGAGCACAGTCAGTGTTCGGCATAAAACCAGATTTGACTTGTTTAGGAAAGATTATCGGCGGCGGTTTGCCCGTAGGTGCCTATGGCGGCAGGCAGGATATTATGGAGTTCATTTCTCCTGCTGGCCCTGTATATCAGGCAGGTACACTAAGCGGCAATCCGTTGGCAATGACAGCAGGGATTACCACTCTTACCCTCTTGTCGCAAACACCTGGACTGTATGAGAAGTTAGCTGAGAAAACCAAAACTTTATGTGCCGGAATTCGCGCTCAAGGCGAGAAGTATGGTTTTACATTGCAGTACCATCAGCTTGGTGCCATGTTTGGCATGTTCTTCACAGACCAACCTGTATATGATTATGAGAGTGCGAAACAATCGGATATTGGTGCATTCAATACCTTCTTTCATGAGATGTTAAAGCAAGGCGTATATATGGCACCGTCTCAATTTGAAGCAGGATTTATGTCTGCTGCTCATTCGGAAGAAGATATTGCTGCTACGATTGCAGCAAGCGGTTATGCTTTTGCTAAAGTGGCAGAGTACCATAAAAACAATAAATAACATACTGAGATAATGAATAACCCTTCGTAAAAGGGCAGTGCTGAAACGAATGTTTTGGCACTGCCCTTTTTCTTCCCGTCTTCGCGGTTCAAAAGTTCTTATTGTTTTAATAAGCTTTTTTGATTTCAATTTTATAAGCTTTCAATTTTCGATAAAGTGTGCTTCTATCCATTCCCAGTAATTTAGCCGCGCGGGTTATGTTGGAATGGCATTGTGCTAATGCATCAGCAATCCGTTTGTCTTCTGACGGCAGAGGGGCATTGTCTACTGGAAGGTCATCGCTCACTATGGAAGGTAGTTCTGTTTCATCTTCTCTGTCATGCCAATATTTTTTTATAACATCTTCGGTAATCCATTTTTCACTGGCGATGACCACCAATCTTTCTATGAAATACTTTAATTCCCGAACATTCCCTGGCCAGGAATATCCGGATAGATAGTTATATCCAGAATCAGAAATATCCAACTGTTTAAAATGTCGTCTTTTATAATATTCCAAGAAATGATGTGCAAGATATTGTATATCATTTTTTCTGTTGCGTAATGCAGGCAGCGTCATGGTTAGTACTTTAAGTCGATAAAAAAGATCTTGCCGAAATTGTCCTTCTTTAATAAGTCCCGCTAAATTTTTATTAGTAGCTGCAATAATCCTCATATCAACGGGTATGTATTTGTCATCCCCGAGACGCATGACCTGCTTTTCCTGCAGCACACGAAGCAAGCGACTTTGAGCGTATTTATCCATTTCTGAGATTTCGTCAAGAAAAATGGTGCCCGTATGAGCCATTTCAAATAAACCGGGTTTTCCTTTTTTGGTTGCGCCCGTAAATGCTCCTTCTACATAACCGAATAATTCGCTTTCAAGTAAGTTTTGCGGCAAGGCCGCACAGTTGACAGCAACAAATGGTCCATTTTTTCGTTGGCTTTCGTTGTGTATGCTTTGGGCAAACAACTCTTTTCCTGTGCCGGATTCTCCTGAAATTAATACGGTGGCATCGATTAAAGACATTTCTTGTGCAATTCGCTTAATTTCAATCATCTGAGGTGAGACTCCTAATAGATCGGTGAAGTGGTATTTAGCAATGAATTTCCTGGTGATTAACTCGTTGCGGATTCTCGCTTCCATTTCCTGAATGCGGGTGACATCCTGGAAAGCGATGATTGCACCAATGATCAATTGATCGACGATGATAGGTGCAATGTGCCTTTTCGATTGGTACTTTTCCTGCTGTGATTAAAGAGTCACTTATCTTATTGGGATTGAAGCGGGACCATGCATGGAGCCAGCAGGGGCCATGACTCATAGTGAAAGAGAGCAGCTTTCTAAGGTGTTAATAGAGATGGGATTGTTGAAATAAAGGATAGATTTTAAGGATGGGATAGTCCAAAGATAAGTAATGAATTAGGAGTGATGTTATATGGATCAGAAGAAAAAGGAAAGTAGTTCGTCTGCGCCGATTATTATTGAAATGCAGGTTATTCCTGTTGCAGGCCAAGATAGTATGCTCTTAAATCTCAGTGGTGCCCATAGTCCTTTTTTTACCCGTAATATCGTGATTCTAAAAGACAATGCAGGTAATACAGGCGTTGGAGAGGTTCCTGGAGGGGAACGCATTCGCCAGACGTTGGAAGATGCGCGAGAGTTGGTCATTGGCAAATCAATTGGTGTTTATAACAATATTCTTAATACCGTAAGACGGAGTTTTGCAGATCGAGATTCGGCTGGACGAGGGTTGCAAACTTTCGATTTGCGCATTGCCATTCATGTTGTCACGGCCTTGGAAGCTGCACTACTGGATTTGGTAGGCAAATTTCTAGGCGTGCCCGTTGCTGCATTGCTTGGTCAAGGGCAGCAGCGCAAGGAAGTGGAAATGCTGGGGTATCTGTTCTACGTTGGCGACCGCACCAAGACCGATCTACCGTATTTGAGTAATCAGGATGCAAAAAATGATTGGTACCGACTGCGCCATGAGGAGGTGTTAACTCCAGAAGCTGTTGTCCGGCTGGTTGAAGCTACTCATGAGCTTTACGGTTTTAATGACTTTAAGCTAAAAGGCGGTGTACTAAGCGGCGATCAAGAGATTGAAGCGGTTACGGCGTTGGCTGAGCGTTTCCCAAAGGCACGAATTACCATTGATCCGAATGGTGCATGGTCTTTGAACGAAGCAATTCGGTTATGCAGCAATAAGCATCATGTATTAGCTTACGCTGAAGATCCTTGTGGAGCTGAGAATGGGTATTCTGGGCGTGAAGTAATGGCTGAGTTTCGGAGGGCGACAGGACTGCCAACTGCTACCAATATGATTGCCACTGATTGGCGTCAGATGGGGCATACCATTCAGTTACATTCAGTGGATATTCCTTTAGCTGATCCTCACTTCTGGACCATGCAAGGTTCAGTGCGAGTTGCCCAGATGTGCCATGAATGGGGATTAACGTGGGGATCCCATTCTAATAATCACTTTGACATTTCTCTGGCAATGTTTACCCATGTGGGAGCCGCTGCGCCTGGTAAAATCGCAGCTCTAGATACTCACTGGATTTGGCAGGAAGGTCAAGAACGTTTGACCAAAGAGCCATTAAAAATAGTTGGTGGAATGGTAGCTGTTCCTGATAAGCCAGGTCTTGGAGTTGAAGTAGATATGGTGCAGATTGAGAAAGCACACAAACTCTATGTGGAAAATTGCTTAGGTGCACGGGATGATGCTATGGCGATGCAGTATTTGATTCCAAACTGGAAGTTTGATAATAAACGTCCTTGCCTGGTTCGCTAGAGGCAGAGACAAGGATAGGTTATTGGTAACCGTAAATTGAAAAATGAAGGAGTCAAGAAAATGAAAATTGGATTTATTGGACTAGGAATCATGGGTAAGCCTATGAGTAAAAACTTACTTAAGGCAGGCTATGAACTTATTGTCGTGGATAGGAATCAAGCTGCAGTAGATGAAGTGGTCGCAGCGGGAGCCAAGAGTGCTGCCACTGCAAAAGCAGTAGCCCAGCAGGCGGATATTATCATCACTATGCTGCCAAACTCGCCTCATGTAAAAGAAGTGGTTTTAGGTGAAAATGGTATATTAGAGGGAGCAAAAAAAGGCACTACCTTCATTGATATGAGTTCCATCGCTCCTTTGGTGAGCCGGGAATTGGCAGCGAAACTTGCTGAAAAAGGCGTAGATATGTTAGATGCTCCTGTGAGCGGCGGTGAACCTAAAGCGATTGATGGTACCATGTCTGTAATGGTTGGTGGCAAGCAAGAAGTATTTGATACCTGCTATCCTATAATGAAAGCCATGGCTGGTTCTGTTGTACGGACTGGTGAAGTGGGTGCAGGAAACGTGACGAAACTTGCCAATCAGGTCATTGTTGCCCTTAATATTGCAGCAGTTTCAGAGGCATTAGTGTTAGCCAGTAAAGCAGGAGTAGAACCGGATTTAGTGTACCAGGCAATTCGCGGTGGTTTAGCTGGAAGTACGGTTCTTGATGCCAAAGCACCTCTTATGATGGATCGTAAATTTGATCCAGGATTTCGTATAAACCTTCATATTAAAGATTTAGCGAATGTATTGGAAACATCCCATGATATGGGCGTTCCATTGCCTCTTACTGCAGCTGTTATGGAAATGATGCAGGCTCTTAAAGTGGATGGCATGGGCGATGGGGATCATGGCAGTTTAGTAAAATATTACGAAAAGATGGCTAAAGTTGAAGTAAAACGCTAGCCAATGAAAAGAGGCCGCCTCAATATAAAATTGAGGCGGCCTTTTGCCATCTATCTCTGTGTTCTCTGTTCCTGGTGTGGTTCGATTCTGTTTTATATGTTCAGCCAGAATAGAAAAAAAGACAAAGATGCTGAAAAAACTTACTTATTTACTATTGAATTATTTGATGTGTTGTTTTATAATAATACTTACAGCAAATGTACTTGCTACAACTACATATGTTTTCCGAATGAAGTTTGCGGGAGAGTGGCTTAATAGCCCGCCGAAGGAGTAAAACTCTCAGGCACTCGGACCACCGAGTAGAACCGTAAATGGACGGGACTCTGGAGAGACTCTTATACAGGGCGCCGAAGGTGAAACACAGCAATCATATTGCTGACAAATCTCTCAGGCAAAAGGACAGAGACAAATTCGTAATATACAGGGATGATTTAGATCTCTTTATATTGTGATGCTGAAAACGCTTTTAGCGTATTCATTTGTTTATCCAGAGTCAAATCACTAAGTGATTTGACTCTTTGTTTTTTGATGCTTATTTTTCACTGAAAAAAGCATCAAAAGAATCACTCTCACCTAGTCTGACTTGTCTTTGCCTTAAGAAGAATCCAGAGTACATTAAAGATGTATTTTGTGCAGTTACATGATTAAAAAGGGAGACGATGATATGAGAAATTCGGGTTTGAAACTTGTGGTGGTATCTTTAGTGGTTTTAGTATTAGCAGGAATGTTGACAGGTTGTGGTGATTCTGCTTCCAAGGATATTAAAATTGGTGTTTTGAATGAAATGACTGGTGGTAATGCAACCATGGGTACCTCATCTGCCAATGGTGCCAAAATGGCAATTAAAGAGGCCAATGCGAAAGGCGGTATTCTTGGAAAGCAAATTCAGGCTGTGATTGCTGATAATAAAAGTGAACCTTCTGAGTCAGCCAATGCGATGACCAAGCTTGCATCTCAGGATAAAGTTGTGGCAGTAACGGGTATTTTTGCGAGCTCTAACGCAATTGCCACCTCTAGTGTGGCAGAGGCGACTAAAGTTCCCTTTGTTGCTGTAGGTGCGACAAATCCTAAGGTAACAGAGGACGAAGCAAGTGGTAAAGTTAAAAATTATACTTTCCGCGTGTGTTTTATCGATCCTTTTCAAGGCACAGTGGGGGCAAATTTTGCGTTGAACACGCTGCATTTGAATAAGGCTGTCATGTTAGTAGATAACAGCAGTGATTATAGTAAAGGATTATCTACCTTCTTCAAAGAGGCCTATATAAAAGGCGGCGGGAGTATTTTAGCGGAAGAAGCATATTTGCAAAAAGATCAGGATTTTAAGACCATCTTAACCAAAATAAAAGCGTTAAATGCTGAAATTATTTATATACCCGGCTATTATGAAGAAGTAGGAAAAATTGTGAAACAAGCTCGGGAAATTGGTATTACGGTGCCAATTCTAGGGGGAGACGGCTGGGATTCACCAAAACTAGTGGAGGTTGGAACTAGCGCAGCACTAAATAATACCTATTTTACCAACCATTATTCTGTGGATGATACCAGTGCTACTTCTCAAGCTTTTGTAGAAGCGTATAAAAAAGAATATGGTCAAGTGCCGGATGCGATGGCTGTACTGGGCTATGATGCGGCAAATATCATTATTGATGCCATTAAACGCGCCAATAGCCTTGATCCTGAAAAAATTCGTGAAGCTTTGGCTGGGACAAAAGACTATCCAGCAATAACAGGGAGCACAACATTAAATGCTACTCATGATGCAGTAAAAAGTGTTGTAATTATTGAAATGAAAGATGGCAAACAAGTGTTTAAAGCAACTGTTAAACCTTAGTAAATCGATCATTGTATTTCACCATCGGTAATTAAGATTGTCTAAGAACTGGGAAAAGATCATGCATTGATAGCATGGTCTTTTTTCAATATAAGGACGTATGAAATAATTCTGTTTTTTTTCACATTTCTTCTATTAGAGGCATACCATATATAAAAGATATAAAGCAAAAAGTTTGATCTGTTAAACTTTATATAGTATTTTCATTAAGGAGGGATAGTGTGGAAGAGGATAGAAAATCAAAATATTGCGATGGCTGCTGTGATCTTATATTTGAAACATTGTCAGCCAATCGGCCGCCTGCTATTGCTTTGTCATTTTGGCTGCAGGCCACCGCTACAGGTGAAATTTGTGGCAGAGGAAATGAAGGGCATATTCAAATATCGGCCCAAGGTTTAATCCCCCTTGGCGTATATACGGTGTTCTTTGTAACGGATCGAGGTGTCTGGCCTGCGGCTCCTTTAGGAGTGGTGTATACTTCCGATGGTTTTGATCCCAATCGCTTAATTGTAAATAGTAATGGAACTCTGAGCTATTATGTTGCTCCGCTGGATTATAATCCTCTGCGAGGGATTCCAACACCTAGCGGCTTGGCAAAAATTACAAGTGTCATCATTTCGTTTCATTCCAATCGCCTAACGAATGGAATCAGCTTAGGGCAGCCCAATCTGAATGTATTTACCCAGCTAACTGCTCCCATGTGCTCTACTCGTACTGAGTAAGAGAATGCGTGGGAAAGTTATTCATAATAGAGTGCCAAGATGCTATAAGTATCTTGGCACAATCTATTTTGATTATTGCTTGCTTTTTCTAAATAGAAAGGCATAAAATAGAAAGATAATGAATGAGTTTATAGTGCTGGTGGCACTGTATTGTCTTTTGGGACAAGCTTGCCGGCCAAGGTGAGATTTTTTGTTAATAAAAATGTAAGGATGGTTAAAGAGAGGATATGTCAGATAAACAAAAGAAGGTATATGCTGTTAGGAAAGGACGCACAGTTGGTTTATTCTATACCTGGCCTCAGTGTCAGGAGCAAATCAAGGGGTATTCCGGAGCTGAATATAAGAGCTTTAAAACAGAGGAAGAGGCAAGAGCATACTTAGCAGGAGGAGTAAAGGCAGTATCGCCTTTGGTGATAGAGCAGCCTCCTGATGATATGATGCTTGCCTATGTTGACGGCAGTTACAATACTGCAACCAAAGAATATTCTGCTGGGGTTGTAATATTGTGGAAAGGAGCAGAGATTACGTTTAGTCAGAAAGGAAATGATCCGGAACTTGCTGGTATGCGCAATGTAGCGGGAGAAACCATGGGTGCCAAAATTGCTATGACCTATGCGTTAGAGCAAGGGGTGCGCACCGTTGTTATTTATCATGACTACGAGGGAATCGAAAAATGGTGTACTAATGCATGGGAGGCCAAGCAGGAAGGAACTAAGAAATATAAACAATATTATGATCAGGTCGCGAAGCAATTGGAGGTTGTATTCGTAAAGGTAAAAGCTCATTCCGGTGACAAATATAATGAACAAGCGGATCAACTAGCGAAGGCAGCACTTCAATTAATATAATGGAGGAATAGTACAATGAAAGAAAATGGTATTGGTATGAATCCAGGAAGGGATTTGGATATTGAAGTAGCAGTAAAGGTGATGGGTTTTATCTGGTTAAAACACCTGCTGCAATTTAGTGCAGAGCTTGCGGTGAAATGGTTAGGAACAACAGCTGATGTCGAACAATCTGGTGGCGTATATGTCCCATTGGTAAAAGAAAGCGAAATGGTGAGTTTGAAATTGCGAGAGAATTTCGATGAGACTGTCCCGAACTATTCTACTCAAATAGACGCTGCCCAGCAAGTGGTAGAGCATATGAAGAGTTTAGGATATACATATCTTTCTGAGAAGAAACTCGAGCAGGAACAGAATCGATATTACGGCAATTTTGTAAAAGACGGTATAGATGTTGCTGCCCCAATCGGTCATTCCTCAGAAGCAGAGGCCATAGTAAAAGCGGCTTTAGCAGCTTTAGCATAAGGTACTTAAGTCTAGAAAGATAAGTTTCTTAAAGAGAACGATAAACACAGAGGACACAGAGATCGCAGAGAGCACGGAGGTTTTTAACCCTATGGATCTTTTCTCAGTGTTCTCTGCGCTTCTATGGTTCGATTCTGTTTTATATGTTTTAAAGGACGCGCAGCATTTTTCTGACTAGTGTATTTCATGGATGATTAGGAGTTTATAGTTTATGATTATTTTTCACACAATTGAAAGCATCTTTAGCATTGTTTTAATGATTATTACAGGATATGTTCTTACGGGTAAAGGATGGTTTAATGAAGAGGCTTCTCAATTATTTTCCCGTATCATTACCAATGTAGCATTGCCTACTTATATGATATGGAATTTGATGAATACTTTTAATAAAGACGGGCTGCTGCATTTGGCGACGGGGCTAATTGTACCCTATTCTTCCATGTTGGTCTGTTATGCAGTTGGATATGCAGTTTCTAAGCTTTTGAGAGTAAAATCTAATCGGCAGGGAACATTTAGATCCATGTTCTTTGTTTCAAATACTATTTTTATTGGTTTGCCAGTCAATTTGGCATTGTTTGGCGAACAAAGTGTTCCTTATGTTTTGCTATATTATATTGCCAATACTTCTTTATTTTGGACCATTGGAGCAAGCGGTATTCGCAACGATGGCACATCAGGTAAAGATAAGGTCTCTGCCGTTGAGGTAATAAAAAAAGTGTTTTCTCCCCCTCTGTTAGGGTTCTTGCTGGCTATGGTCCTTATCTTATGTGATATCAGTTTGCCTCAATTTATTCTCGATACCTGCAAATATCTTGGGAGCATGACAACACCTTTATCCATGCTTTTTATTGGTATTGCTATATATGGTGTAAAGCTGAGTAATATTAAGATAAGCAAAGATATGATAGCTATTCTTCTGGGGCGGTTTGTTATTTCACCATTGATTGTTATGGCAATCACTTATGTTATGCCTTTGCCTCTCTTAATGAAAAAAGTGTTTATTATCCAAGCCATGCTGCCTGTTATGACCCAGACTGCTATTGTGGCTAAATCCTATCAAGGAGATGCAGAGTATGCTGCAATCATGACTACGGTAACAACAATATTAGCCATAGTGGTTATTCCGGTATATATGTTGATTTTTCAGTATTATTTTTAGTTGAGTATAGTGGGTGCGGAAGGTTTAATTTTAATATTTCGACTATTTTAAAAGGGTATTGCGTCACTAAATAATATGTGCTATACTCAGCTCAAGTTAATAGGCAGGAAGCAATGAAGCTTACGAGTGGTTTAAAAAACCCTTGTGAGCTTTTTGCCTTTTACCAGAAAAAAATAAGTACATGAGCAATGGGGCTTATAAACGCACTTTCGTTTATAAGCCCATCTGTGTTTTTAAGGAGGTGGTTCTATAGTATATGTGTGCAATTGTCCAAAAAGAAAAATGCTTTATGGATATTTGCGGTATCCATAAAGCGCGGCAATCTTTACATTCCCCAACAGACACCAGGGCTTATTCGATGTACCTAATCTTTATTATAAGTGAATAAAATATACTTTTCAACTACAAAGATTAGGGAATGAAGATTAGGGGTTAAATCCTTAGTAAATGTGTAATGGAGAAAAAATTGTTTGCAATATAGGGAGGTTTTTATTATGAGACAGATTGCGATATATGGTAAAGGTGGTATTGGTAAATCCACCACAACTCAAAATACAGTAGGTGCCTTAGCAGAGGCTGGTAAGCACATTATGGTAGTAGGCTGTGATCCTAAGGCTGACTCCACTCGCTTATTACTTCATGGATTATGTCAAAAAACAGTATTGGATACCTTACGTGATGAAGGCGATGATATTGATTTAGATGATATTTTAAAGCCTGGTTATCTCGGTACCATGTGCGTTGAATCAGGCGGTCCAGAGCCAGGTGTAGGCTGCGCCGGCCGTGGTATCATCACCTCTATTAATATGCTTGAATCCCTGGGTGCTTATACACCAGATCTTGATTATGTATTTTATGATGTACTGGGTGACGTTGTATGCGGTGGTTTTGCAATGCCGATTCGCGAAGGTAAAGCAGAAGAAATTTACATCGTTGCTTCTGGTGAATTGATGGCCCTTTATGCAGCGAATAACATTGCCAAAGGTATTCAAAAATACGCAGTAAACGGTAAAGTAAGACTTGGCGGCATTATTTGCAACAGCCGTAAAGTTGATAAAGAGTATGAGCTATTAAAAGCTTTTGCTGAAGAAATTGGCTCCCAATTGATCTATTTCGTCCCTCGTGACAATTTGGTCCAACGTGCCGAAATTAATAAAAAGACAGTTGTTGACTTTGATCCGGAATCAGGACAGGCTGACGAGTACCGTGCATTAGCGAAAGCCATTGACGGTAATACAATGTTTGTTATTCCTAAACCAATGACACAAGACAGATTGGAAGAAATCATGATGGAACATGGGTTTATGGATATGTAGTTAGCCTCAAAGACAAAAAAAATATATTGGAGGAAACAATATGTTATTAGTTAGAGCCATTATCAGACCAGAAAAAAAAGATGAAGTATTGGCAGAATTATCAAGAGCTGGTTTCCATGCAGCAACAGTTGTGGATGTAGTCGGTCGCGGCAAGCAAAAAGGTATTAAAATATCGGGAATCATCTATGATGAAATTCCTAAAGCGTTGTTAATGATGGCGATCCGTGATGAGGATAAAGAAGAGATGGTTCGGTTGATCTTAAAATATGCCAAAACCAGCGAGCAAGGTGCTTATGGTGACGGTAAAATTTTCATAAGTTCCATTGAAGAAGCGTATACCATCTCTAGTGGAATCCCAAGTCTATAAGAAGGAGGGATCAGGATGAAAGAAATTCTCGCCGTAGTGCGTATGAACAAAACAGGCGCTACTAAAAAAGCCTTAGTGGAAGCTGGCGTAGCTGGTTTTACAGCTTTTAAAGTAGAAGGCCGCGGTAAGATAGTAAGCAATCCAACATTAATTTTGGAAAGAAAAAAAGAACTCCTTCTTATGGCTGGAGAGGATCAAACAGGGGAAGCAGAAAAACTAATAACTGATTTTTTAGTGGGTACTAGTTTATTCCCTCGAAGATTATTTACCATTCTTGCCCATGATGAGGATGTGGCAAAGATTGTAGAGGCAATCATTCAGGCGAATAAGACTTGTAATAACGTTGGTGACGGCAAGATTTTTGTTTTACCAGTAATGGATGCCATTCGGGTTCGTACTGGGGAAACAGGAGAAAGTGCAGTATAAGGGAGGTAAGGGAATATGGGAATGAATGAAGCAAAACTTCAGGAGATATTAGACCAATATCCAGCTAAAGTGCAAAAAAATCGCAAAAAACATATATTCATTAAAAGATCGGATGTAGAAAGTCAGCAAATTGAAGCCAATACCCGGACCATTCCTGGTATTATCACCAACAGAGGCTGTGCGTATGCTGGTTGTAAGGGCGTTGTTTTAGGCCCGATTAAGGATATGGTGCATATTGTCCATGGGCCAATTGGTTGTGGCTATTATGCGTGGAATACACGGAGGAATAAAGCGAAATCCGACGATCCAAAACAGAATTTTATTAATTACTGCATATCTACGGATATGCAAGAAAGTGATATTGTTTTTGGTGGGGAAAAGAAACTGGCTAAGGTAATTGATGAAGTTATGGAAATCTTTCATCCTAAGGCCATTACTCTTTCTGCTACCTGTCCTGTAGGATTGATTGGTGATGATATGGGCGCTGTTGCTAAAGCGGCAGAAGCAAAGCATGGAGTGCAAGTACTGTCTTTTAGTTGTGAAGGCTATAAAGGGGTTAGTCAATCCGCAGGTCATCATATTGCCAATAACATTTTAATGGAAAAGGTAATTGGTACTGGGGACCAAGAACAAGCTCCTGCTAAGTTCCCGATTAATCTTCTCGGGGAATACAACATCGGTGGCGATGGCTGGGAAGTAGAGCGTATCCTCAAAGAAATCGGCTATCATGTAGTATCGGTTATGACAGGGGATGGGTCTTATGAAGCAATTAAAAATGCTCATACTGCAGAACTTAACTTGGTGCAATGTCACCGCTCCATTAACTATATTGCTGAGATGCTAGAAACCAAATATGGTACACCTTGGCTTAAGGTTAACTTTATCGGAATCCAAGGGACAATTGAATCCTTGCGCAACATGGCTCTTTATTTTGATGACAAAGAACTGACCTTGAAGACAGAGGCGGTAATTGCTAGCGAATTGGCAAGAATTGAGCCGATATTTGACCAATATAAAAAGATTTGTGAAGGGAAAACAGCCTTTTGTTTTGTTGGCGGATCCCGGGGTCATCATTTCCAAAATTTATTTAGTGAACTAGGCATTGAGACCTTATTAGCCGGATATGAGTTTGCTCATCGGGATGATTATGAAGGTCGTGAAGTGATTCCTACCATTAAAACAGATGCAGATAGTAAAAACATTCCTCACTATACAGCAGAAGCTGATGAAAAACGCTTCCGTTTGAAAGTATCACCAGAAAAACTGGAAAAATTAAAAGCCAAAATACCTTTAGGTCAGTATAAAGGCATGCGCTTTGACATGAAAGATGGCAGCATCATTGTTGATGACTTAAATCATTTTGAAACAGAAGAATTTATAAAAGCATTGAAACCAGACATTTTCACTTCCGGGATCAAGGATAAATATGTCATTCAAAAAATGGGTATTAACTCGAAACAATTACATTCCTATGATTACAGCGGACCTTATGCTGGTTTTAATGGTGCTGTCAAATTCGCTGAAGATATCAGTATGGGATTTGCCTCACCAACTTGGAATTTTATAACCCCACCATGGAAAAATCAACCTTTACTAGAAGGATCAGTAACTGAGGAAGGAGTGGCATAGTATGTTAGATTGTACACCAAAAGATATAACCGAACGTAAAAGTGGCGGTATTATTAACCCTGCTAAGACTTGTCAGCCAATTGGCGCTATGTATGCTGCTCTGGGGATTCACAAATGTTTGCCTCATAGCCATGGATCACAAGGGTGCTGCTCTTACCATCGTATGCATTTAACTCGTCATTTCCGTGATCCCGTTATGGCTTCCACTAGCTGTTTTACAGAAGGATCATCCGTATTTGGCGGTGGTGCTAACTTAAAAGCATCGATACAAAATGTTTTTCACATCTATAAACCGGATGTTATGGCCATACACACTACTTGTTTAACAGAAACCATTGGCGATGATGTTTCCAGTATTATAAAAACAGCGGAAGTGGCTGAGGGGAAACTGGTAATTCATGCGAACACTCCTAGTTATGTTGGGTCCCATATCACAGGGTTCTCCAATATGACAAAAGCGATGGTTAGCTATTTAGCAGAAAGTACGTCGCCAGAGAAAAAAGAACAAGCCAATATTATTCCTGGCTTCGTCAATCCTGGAGATATGCGGGAAATAAAACGCTTGGTAGAAAGCATGGGCATTGAATATATTATGTTCCCTGATACATCAGGAGTCGTGGATTCACCGATGACGGGAGAATTTGAGATGTATCCTGAGGGTGGTACAACTGTGGAACAGTTAAAGGATACAGGAAACTCTCAGATCACTCTGGCCCTTGGTCGCTTTGCCTCCAGTGATCCCGCTGATCTTTTAAACAAAGAATACAAAGTTCCTGTAGCTACCCTTAAAACACCCATTGGAATCAAAGCTACGGATGCGTTATTAATGACCTTGCGTAATAGCTTTGCCCGCGAAATTCCAAAAGAAATAGAAATAGAACGAGGTCAGCTGGTTGATATTATGACCGACACTCATTTCCATTTTCATGGGAAAACCGTAGCGATCTTTGGCGATCCTGATATTGTAACGGGTTTAACAGAGTTTGTATTAAGCTTAGGAATGGTTCCTCTTCATGTGCTGACGGGGACGCCAGGTGGTTCTTCCAATTCTGCAGCAGGAAGCTTTGAAGATGACATTAATAGTATGCTGAAAGGTGCTGGGATTGAGGCTAATGTGAAAAGTGCAGGAGATTTATTTACCTTGCACCAATGGATTAAAAATCAGCCTGTAGATCTATTGATTGGCAATACCTATGGAAAATATATTGCCCGGGCGGAAGATGTTCCTTTTATGCGAGTCGGGTTCCCAATTTTAGATAGAAGTGTTCATTCTTACTTGCCGATTGTTGGTTATCATGGTGCCATGAGACTGATTGAGATGATTAGTAACGCCCTGTTAGACAGAGCAGACAGAGATGCCAAAGATGAAGACTTTGAATTGGTAATGTAAGCAGACTTTTTGTAATATCTTTAATGATTGAACCACAAAGGCACAATGCCGCTGGTGCGGCACACAAAGACGAACATAAATATATAAATAGTCCCCTTTGTGTCCTTTGCGCCTTTGTGGTTCAATTTTTTAGCTGTTTTAGTAAACCATTTTTTTGGCACAGTTTTTAGGAGAGGAGTGAGATGTACTATGGCTGAAGATCTTGCAGGAAGCATTACAGAACGAGATGAGTTTATTGTTACGAAAGGTAAGAATAAGAAACAGCTTAAATGTGATACGGACAGTTCTGCCGGCTGTGTAAGCCAAAGGGCTTGTGTGTATTGTGGAGCCAGAGTCGTGCTCAATCCAATTACAGATGCCATACATTTGGTACATGGACCAATTGGCTGTGCCACTTATACCTGGGATATTCGCGGCAGCCTGAGTAGTGGTGCTGAATTATATCGCAATAGCTTTTCTACCGATTTGAAAGAGCAGGACATTATTTTTGGCGGCGCAAAAAAATTAGCAGCAGCAATTGATGGACTGGTGAATAAATATCAGGCAAAACTAGTATTTGTATATTCAACCTGTATTGTCGGCGTAATTGGTGATGACTTGGAAGCCATTTGCAGCGCCGCCTCTCGAAGACATAATATTGAAGTGATACCAGTAGAGTCAAGCGGATTTATTGGTAATAAATCTGCAGGCTACAGGGCAGCAGGAGATGCGTTGCTTCGTTTGATAAAACCCTCTGCGCCTGCAGTAATCGAAAAGAACAATAGTATTAACTATTTAGGTGATTTTAATCTGGCTGGGGAAGCTTGGATCATTCAAAATTATTTACGGCAGATGGGGGTAGAATTAAACGTTACATTTACGGGTGATTCGCATTATACAGCCTTGAAATCAGCCCCTAAGGCCAAGCTAAACATCATACAGTGTGCTGGATCGATGATCTATCTTGCGGGAAAAATGGAAGAACTCTACCAGATTCCTTATATTCAAATATCCTTTTTAGGTATTGAGGATACGGCCACCTCATTGCGCAATATTGCGGCTGCTTTAGGAGAAGAGTCTATGATTGTTAAGGCAGAGGAGTTGATTGCTAAAGAAACTGCTAGAGTAGAAGACATTATCAAAGGCTATCGGACTAAGCTGGAAGGCAAGAAGGCTGCCATTTTTGTTGGTGGAGGATTTAAGGCTATTTCTCTGATTAAGCAATTTAGGGAAATTGGTATTGATGTAGTGATGATTGGTACGCAAACCGGCAGAAAAGAGGAATATGAAATCATGAATGAGTTAGTGGATGACGGTACGGTGATTCTAGATGATGCGAATCCTGCTGAACTGGAAAAATTCATGATGGAAAAGGGTGCTAATCTACTAGTAGGCGGAGTAAAAGAACGGCCTTTGGCCTATAAATTGGGGATTGCCTTTATTGATCATAATCATGATCGCAAACATCCTTTAAGCGGTTTTGAGGGTGCCATTAATTTTGCTGAAGAAGTATATTCTACCGTCTGTTCTCCTGTATGGAAGAGTCTTAATGCATTGGGAATGAAAAGCGGGGTGGCGAACCATGGCTGAAAAAAACAAAGAGAATGTGCCTTTTCGGAATGTGAATGAGAATCCCTGCAATATGTGCATGCCAATGGGCGGCATATTAGCATTAAAGGGAATCGAACAGTCCATGGTTATTGTTCATGGGTCCCAAGGCTGTAGTACCTACATGCGCAGGCATATTGCCGAACATTTTAACGAGCCTGTTGATGTAGGATCTTCTTCTTTAAATGAAAAAGGCACCATATACGGCGGGGAAAAGAATCTTAGACAAGCTTTGGACAATATTAGGAAGGTATATCATCCCGCTTTGATTGGTATTGTAACGACTTGCTTAGCAGAAACCATTGGTGAAGATATTGAGAGAATTACGGGTCAATATCTCATTGATAAAGAGATGGAAGAGTTTCCGATTGTTACGGCTTCCACGCCTGGCTATGGCGGAAGTCACTTTGAAGGTTATTTTTTTACTCTAAAAAGAATATTGATGCAGCTAACGGAAGCTGTAGAAAAAAATAACAAAATAAATATTATTATTCCCAACATCAGTCCTGCTGATATTCGTGAAATAAAGCGTATGTTAGCTCTCATGCAAATTGAATATGTATTATATCCTGATTTTTCCGATACCCTGGATCGCCCTTTTGCAAAACCTTATACCAAGATGAGCAATGGCGGGACTAAAATAACGGATATACGATCTATGGGCGGGGCTGTAGCGACCATCCAAATGGGAATAACCATAGAGGATGGGATTTCTCCAGGAAAATATTTGGAAGAAGAATTTGGTATTCCTTTATACAATATAGCCATACCCATGGGTGTGGAAAGTACAGATGCATTTATCAATACCTTAGTAGAAATTACTGGAAAGAATGTTCCGGAAAGTATTAAACAAGAGCGTGGACGTTTGTTAGATGGGATGATTGACTCTCATAAATATAATTTTCAAGGAAGAAGTGTTATTTTTGGTGAGCCGGAAATGGTCTATGCGGTAACCAAAATTTGTGTAGAAAATGGCGTTTTCCCAGCAGTTGTGGCTACAGGCAGTCAAATCGGGAAGTTCAATCAATTAGTAACAGCAGCAGTAGCTGAGTGCGTAGAACAAAGTAAGATATTAATTGAAACAGATTTCTCTCATATCTTAGCTGCCAGTAAGGAAGGAAAAGTCAATATTGGAATTGGTCCTTCCGATGGTCGATATCTTACAGAAAAAGGTGATATTCCTCTCGTGAGACTGGGGTTTCCCATTCATGATCGGGTAGGAGGACAGCGACTTTTATCTGTAGGTTATACGGGTACAATGATGTTGTTGGATCGCATCACCAATACCCTGCTGGAAAACAAATATAAATCATATCGAAGCTCTATGTATGAAAAATTCTATCAGCAAGGGTAGCTGGCTCGTAGTAAGTAAAAATACCCTGCAATGCTAGGGGAAATTGAGGTGAAGGATATGGAAGAGAGCAAACATCCCTGTTATAATGCGGATGCCCATCATAAATATGCGCGGATGCATTTGCCAGTGGCACCCCAGTGCAATATCAGCTGTAATTATTGCAATCGTAAATTTGACTGTGTAAATGAAAGCCGACCAGGAGTAACGAGTGAAGTGCTGACACCAGAGCTTGCCAGCCAAAAATTTTCCTGGGTCAAAGAAAATATTGAAAATTTAAGTGTAGTAGGGATTGCCGGTCCTGGAGACGCTTTGGCAAATTGGGATGTTACAAGAAAATCCATTGAATTAATTAAGGCAAAAGGTGAGGATATTATATTTTGCTTGTCAACCAATGGTTTAATGCTGCCTTACTATGCAGCAGAGCTTGTAGAACTGGGCATAAAGCATATTACCGTTACGGTGAATTGTCTTGATCCTAACATTGGGGCGCGGCTTTATAAAGTTGTGAATTATGAGGGCAAAAGCTATACAGGAGTAGCTGGCGCTGAATTGATGATTCAAAATCAATTGAAAGGCATTGCCTATCTGGTAGAGCATGGTGTACTGGTTAAAATCAATATTGTCATGGTAAAAGGAATCAATGATCATCATATTCCGGAAGTCGTAAAGAAAATGAAAGAATTAGGGGTTTTTATCACGAACATCATGCCGCTGATTCCTGCTCCCGGAAGTGCGTTTGAAAAATTTCCGCAAACCAGCATGAAAGAAATTAATGAAATGAGAGATCTCTGTCAGCTTCAAATGCAGCAGATGAGACACTGTAAGCAGTGCCGGGCTGATGCAGTTGGACTCTTAGGCAATGACAGGTCTAATGAGTTTCGTATGACCAAGCCAGAACCAGAAAAATCCGTTTTTCTGGCTAAGCAGATTGGTAAAGAATATAAGATTGCAGTTACCTCTAAGCATGGAAAATTAGTAGATCAACATTTTGGGCATGCGACAGAATTTTTAATTTACCAGGTAAATGATAAATCCTTTACCCTTGTGGAGAGACGCAAAGTTGAGCAATATTGCTCTGGTGCTTCAGAGTGTGATGATTCAGATTCTAAAGAGGGACGAAAGAACGCAGCAATTCAAGCGATTGAAGATTGTAACGCCGTTTTGACCATGCGCATTGGTTATCATGGACAACAAAGACTATTAGAACATGGTATTGTGAGTGTGGAGTATTGTTATACCGTGGAAGAGGGATTGTCTTATGCAATAGAACAGTTAACGATGAAAAAAGCAATTTGAAAGGAAGGGTCTAATCATGATGAATAAACCAAAGTTTCATATTTTCGTTTGTACCAGCTCAAGAGCAAATGGTCAACAGAAAGGTTACTGCCATACGAAAGGCGGCGTGGAATTGGTGGCAAAATTCATGGAGGAAATTGAGGACCGGGATTTGGGTGGTGAGGTATTTGTGAATAATACAGGCTGTTTCGGTATCTGTGAGCAAGGACCTGTGGTTGTTATATATCCTGGTGGTACCTGGTATAAGGGGGTTACTCCTGATGATGTAGAAACCATTATGGAAGAGCATATTGAAGGCGGTAATATAGTGGAACGTTTAGCACTTTAATAGAATGTAGATCTTAGGTGTATAGGAAAGGGGGAGGGATTGCTGTGTATTCAGAAGTCGCAGTCTGTATAAATGATAATGGCGTAACCAGCTCTTTAGATGAGGCGAATGCCATTGTCATTTATCAAAAAGTACAAGGGTCTTGGAAGGTTATCAGAGAACAAAAATTTTCATTAGATAAGGAAGCTGGATTGGTTGGCTTGCGTCGGCAGATGGCTGAGATCATTTTGTTTTTAGACCAATGTAAGATTTTTGTAGGCTGCGCTGTCGTTGGTGTACCTTACTTTGAATTGGAAAAAAATCAGTGCAGTATTTGGGAATTTGAAGGAAAGCAAAAGCCGTTATCTTTTCTAGATTATGTGTTAAAGCAAGAAGAAGACAAGGAAGAGGAGGAGCAATCCCAGGGCAACAATGTAATTCCTTTACCCATAGAAAGAGAAAAGGGCGATTATTATATATCCATTAAAGAGGTTCAGGAAAATACTGGTGGAATTACTTCCAAACAAGTGCTGTTGCCGTTCTTGCGGCAAGGGAAATTCTATCGTCTAGAGGTCCTTTGTAATCATATTCCTCCTTGGCTGGAAGCAGAGTTGACAGGTGGTAATTTAGTTGGTGAAGTAGAAAAGACAGCACCTGCTGAAACTCACGTTTATATTAGTAAAAGAGTTTGTGAAAAATGATTTGGGTAGATCAAACGTTACAAGAAGGTCTGCGAGTAGGAATGGACAATGGACAGATAAATCCCTTGCTAGAGCTTTTGCAAAAGCTTCCAGTGGATGTGATTGATTGTAAAGTAGTTGATTGGGAGAAACATGGTCTGCCAAAGTTGAATCTATATCAGCAAAAACATATACGCGGGAAAATTAATGGCACTTTAGCGGAAGTCGCATTGGCCGATAAGTTAGGGTTTAAAAATATTATCATTGCTTGCACTCCACATTTGGGGCAAGGCCTGACGAGTACAGTTTGTACAGCCCTTTTTACTGCCCAGCGACTAGGTATGAATATTGGATTTTGTATAGAAAATGCTTCCCGATTTTCAATAGAAGAACTTTGTTTTCTCTGGCGAGATATTCCCATTGATGGAATCGATTCGTTTATATATGGGGATAAAGAGAGCCTTTTGGATCCGGTAGCAGCTTCGAGAATTTTGGCTTCTTTATTGATTAAAATACCTGTTTGTTTAGAATTTCATGGACATAATGCCTATGGCTTGGCTACCGGTAATGCATTAGCTGCCTTACAAGTTGGTGTGAAACGAATTGCAGCAGCAGTAGCTGGTATCGGTTTGCAGGGGCATGCTGCTGTGGAAGAACTTATCATGGCGCAAAAACGGTTACTAGGAAAAGCAAGTAAACAAACGGGGCATTTAGCGTTGATTTGTTCCCAAATATTGTTTGCTATGGGGCTAACCCTGACGAAAACAAAAGCGATTATTGGCCAGGATATTTTTGCTCATGAGTCAGGGATTCATGTAGATGGAGTGATCAAAAATCCTCAGATGTATGAAGCTTTTTCTCCCGAAGAAGTCGGGTTAACCAGACAACTAGTAATTGGCAAGCATTCAGGAAATGCATCTATCCAAGCTAAGTTTCGGCAGTGGAATATTAGCATATCTGACGCTCACGCGCAAACTTTATTAAAACAAGTTCGTAGGTTAGCAGTGAGGCAAAAAAAGCAAGTAGATGATCATGCATTATGGGAGTTATATCAAGCTATACAGGTAAAGCAGGAAGGATAGATCATTATGCAGGATGCAAGAACAATTGAGATTGTGGATACTACCCTAAGAGATGGAGAACAGTCCCCAAACATTGTTTTTTCTGCTCAGGATAAATTAAATATTGCCACGGCACTAGATAAGGCGGGAGTTACCTGGATTGAGGCAGGGGTTCCTGTTATGGGAGAAGAAGAGCAAGAAGCGATGAAGATGATTTTGTCTGCTGGGCTGCAAGCTAAGGTGATTGCTTGGAATCGTGCCCTTAAAAATGATATTCTGTCTTCAGTATCTTGTGGTTTTTCCCATCTGCATATCTCTGTTCCTGTTTCTGATTTGCATATTGAACAAAAATTAAAAAAAAGCAGAGAATGGGTACTGGAGAATTTAAAACAATCCATATTGTTGGCACAAAGCTTTGGCTGCACGGTTTCTGTAGGAGCAGAAGATGCTTCACGAGGGGATCGGGAGTATTTCCTGCAAGTTGCAAATATAGCGGCAGAATTGGGAGCAGTTCGCATTCGTTATGCGGATACGGTAGGTTGCCTAAATCCATTAGGGGTGCATTCTATCTTTCAGGAATTGATTCCTCGCTGCCCATTGCCGGTAGAAGTTCATATGCACAATGATTTTGGTTTAGCCAATGCCAATACCTTGGTAGCGCTTGCCGCCGGGGCTGAACTGGCAAGTACAACGATCGGGGGGATTGGCGAACGGGCTGGAAATGCAGCATTAGAGGAAGTGGTGACTGCATGGCAAGTCGTATATGGTATGAAATGCCATGTTAACAGAAGTGATTTTCCCCACTTAAGCCATTTGGTGATGCAGGCTGGCAACAAGGATGTGTTTGACTATAAACCAATTATCGGCAATGCTTTTACTGTCGATAATGCTAATAAAATAGCTTAGATAATCTAGGGTTTAGAAAAACTCCAAGACGACTTGCGATATGCAAGGAGCCTTGGAGTTTTTTCTAATCGTCTGGAAAGTAAAAGTTTTGTAGGTGAAAAAATATAAAAGTTATGAACCACAAAGGCGCAATGCCGCTGCCCGCGGCACACTAAGGAGAGCACAAAGAATTAAAACCCTTTGTGTCCTTTGCGTCTTTGTGGTTCAAAACGGCTATGTTTTAAAGGATGCGTAGTTTTCTGTTATGCAGGAATTTGTCAATTTGGTATGGAAGTAGGGAAGGGCGATTTTGTAGAAAATAGGATAAAAAAGAAGTAATGGGAGTAGCTATATGAAAAAAAATGATGTGTTATGTACTTCTCATGAAATACAGCGGTGTGGCTGGGTAACAGCTGATGTTCTATATCAGAAATATCATGACACCGAATGGGGAGTGCCTCAATATAATGATGATAAGTTGTTTGAATTTCTGCTCTTAGAAGGCTTGCAGGCAGGGTTAAGCTGGATTACCATATTAAAAAGGCGTGAAGTTTATCGTGAAGTGCTGGATGGTTTTTCTGCAGCTAAAATTGCTGTTTATGATGAGGAAAAAATGTTAAAATTGATGTCTGACCCTAGATTGATTCGTAATTCCCTAAAGATGGCGGCTATTGTTAAAAATGCCAAGGCCTTTTTGCAAGTGCAACAGGAAACAGGCTGTTTTTCAAATTATATTTGGCAGTTTATTGGCGGCGTGCCTAGGCAAAACCGTTGGTCCTCTCTAGAAGAGGTTCCCACGGAGACGTTAGAATCAAAGGAAATGAGCAGGGTCTTGAAGAAAAAGGGGTTTTCTTTTGTAGGGCCGACGATTTGTTATGCCTATATGCAGGCAGTTGGTATGGTTAATGACCATATAACCCATTGTTATCGTCACAAAGAGCTGATGAAAGAGTAACAGAACAAGGAGTAATAAATGGAAGTATTGAATATTATTGAAGTGATTGGAACCATTGCTTTTGCAGCAGCAGGAGCTTTGACTGGGATACACAAACACTTAGATCTGTTTGGCGTGTTTATGCTAGCGCTAACTACCGC
Organism: Pelosinus baikalensis; assembly: GCF_020819555.1. NCBI lineage: Bacteria > Bacillati > Bacillota > Negativicutes > Selenomonadales > Sporomusaceae > Pelosinus > Pelosinus baikalensis. Next base: position 28,758 of record NZ_JAJHJB010000026.1, on the reverse strand, counting down.
AGTTGGCGGAGGTATTGTGCGGGATGTTTTAATTGGGATTAATCCTCCTACAGCCTTTGTCTATCCTTTTTTCACCATTATCAGTTTGGTTACGGCTATTATTGTAAGTATAAATTATCAGTGGATTAATAAATTCAATAATATTATTGTGATCTGTGATGCCGTAGGACTGGGGGCTTTTACGGCGGCGGGTGCAAATATGTCATTTTTATATGAGTATCATCGGTTATTTATCACCGTTATGATGGCTGTACTCAGCGGTGTAGGTGGCGGCTTGATTCGAGATGTATTTGTGCGGGATATTCCCCTTATTTTTCGAAAAGAAGTATATGCAGTAGCTTCTATTGCAGGAGCGATATGTTTTTTCTATTCGAAACCGTTTTTGTTAGGAAATGGTCCAATGTATCTATGCTTTTTTGTCACTGTGATCATTCGGATGATTTGTATGAAATATGATATTAACTTTCCGGTGCCTGCTGCAAAAGGGCAAGAAAAGTATGAGAGTAAGGGAGAGTAAGGATGGAAACTAAAAAAATTAGAGATTTTCAGTCTGGTGACCTAATTCAGAGCTTTTTTCTTGTGAAGGCTGCTGAATACAAAACAACCAGTAATAATAAAAGTTATCTTGATTTAACATTAGTGGATCCCACTGGTGAAATTAATGCAAAACTTTGGGATTATAGTACAGAAACGGAACCGAAATACACTGTGAATATGTTAGTCAGAATACGGGGAAGCGTTTCAGAATGGCAGAGCAGGCTGCAGCTTAAAATTGATAAAATCAGAGCTGCTACACAAGAAGATGCGTTAGATATTGGTGATTTCGTGCCCGTTGCTCCCTACAGCCCAGAAGCGATGTATGAGGAAATTGAAAAATATATAGGTATGATTGAAAATACTGATATTGCCCAAATTGTCAGCACTTTAGTTGCTGGTAATAAAGAGAAGCTGCTATTATATCCTGCGGCAAAGCAAAATCATCATGCCGTTCGTTCTGGTCTTTTATATCATATTACCACTATGTTGAAAATGGGTGAAAAGGTAAGTGAGGTGTATGTAAGTCTTAATCGGGACTTGCTATTTGCAGGCATCATTCTCCATGACATTGCAAAAATAGCGGAGATGAATGCCAGTGAATTGGGGATTGTCTCTGAATATACGGTAGAGGGAGAACTCTTAGGACATATCATCCAAGGAATAAAAATGATTGATCAGACTGCTGTAGAGGTGGGAGCCGATCCGGAAGCCTCCCTGCTTTTGCAGCATATGGTCTTGTCGCATCATTATGAACCAGAGTTTGGCAGTCCTAAAAGACCAATGATACCCGAGGCTGAAATACTACATTATCTGGATATCATGGATGCGAGAATGTATGATATGGGACGAGCGTTAGAAAAGATAGAAGATGGGGCGTTTTCCGATAAAGTTTGGTTGTTAAATAATCGAAAATTGTATAAATCGGCGATAGCGAAGATTTGAATTGGATTTAAAAAAGGATAAGATATTATGAACCACAAAGACACAATGCCGCTGATGCGGCACACAAAGGAGTGCACCAAAAAAAATATAAATAGAACCCTTTGTGTCCTTTGCGTCTTTGTGGTTCGATTGTTTTATAGGTAGACGTATCAATACTTTTGTTATCGCACCAAAGTGAGGAAAGTAATCATATGAATGCAGAATTATGTTTTAGTCAGGGAGTTGCACTGGCACATGAAGGAGATGCATTGCAAGCATTAGAGCTTTTCCATCAAGCAATCTCTTTAAAACCAGATTATGCTGAAGCTTATAATGGTATAGGTGCACTATTAATTAATATAAATAATCTAAATGAAGCAGAATTCTATCTTCAGTGTGCTTTAGAGTTAAAGGCGGATTATGCTGAAGCTTTATTTAATTTAGGAACGCTATTTTCTAGGACAAGTTTTCTGGAGGAAGCAGAAATTTGTCTTCGCGAAACGATAAGTCACGAACCTGGTTTTCCAGAAGCACATTTTCGCCTTGGGATGGTGCTCAAGCAGATGGAGCGCTTAGATGAGGCTGAAAATCATCTTGAATTGGCTATCAGACTGCGATCTGACTTTAAAGAAGCTGAATTTGCATTAGGCGTCTTATATTTACTTCAGGGACAGTATGAGAAAGGCTGGAGAGGGTATGAACTGCGCCGCAAAATCTTTAATGCCTGTGATTCTGAATGCACTCATAGGAAGGTAGAAGAGCTAATAGGAGAAAAAATAGTATTGTTTCATGAACAAGGGTTCGGTGATACGATTCATTTTGTAAGATATGCTCAAGAAATTGAAAAAGTGGCTTCCGAAGTAGTTTTGTTCCTTCCCAAACAGCTAGAACGATTAATGTCTGCTTCTTTTGAGAATATTACAATCCAAACTGACGAAAAGATGGTGGGAGAGTATAAGTTTTCCTGTCCATTACCAAGTTTGCCATATATGTTTCATACTACATTAGATACGATTCCTAGCCCCATTCCATATATAAAAGCAGATTCTAACCTGATAAACAAGTGGAGTGAGATTCTGAAAAAAGAAATAAAGGATCAGTCTTTTACCATTGGTGTTGTTTGGGCCGGTAATCCAAATCATAAAAATGATAAAAATCGATCCATTCCTTTTCATGTGTTCAAGCAGCTTTTTTCTCTCCAGGAGGTAACTTGGGTAAGCTTGCAGATGGATGATAACGCTGCCGATCTACAAACGGTTTCGCATCAAGTAATTGATTTTCATGAGAATATCAGTGACTTTGCCGAAACTGCAGGACTGATTGAGAATCTGGATCTGATAATAACGGTAGATACGGCAGTTGCGCATTTAGCGGGAGCTATGGGGAAAGAAACATGGCTGCTTTTGTCCGTTGACCCTGATTGGCGCTGGAAGGTAAAAGGACAAGAGAGTCTTTGGTATCCAACGACACGAATTTTTCGTCAAATTCATAGAGGTGATTGGCAAGACGTTTTAGTGCGGGTAAAAATGAATCTGGAAGTTAGACTCAAAAATAATAACAATTTTAACAAAATCAAAGAAAATTAAAAGAATTCAAAGGAATTTCAAAGAAAGATCTCCGATATATAAAGCAGATCGATGTATATTGTTGGTCCTGCATACAACCTGAGCCTTACACAGGAAAGTAAGGAAGCGAATCTTAGTTCCTCAAATGTAACAGCGGAACAAGATAATACTGAGAATACGATTGAATCATAAGTTCATTTTAACATTTCGATTTATAAAAAAATCAGGAAGCGGCGTAAATAGCCGTTTCCTGATTTTCGATTGTGTCTTCGCGGTTCAAAAGGTTTTATTTTTAAAATGACGCATTAGCGCTTTACTTATAAACTTAATTTGTTTTTAATTCTTTCAATTGCTTCAATGGTAGCTTCTTTGTTGCCAAAGGCTGTCAATCTGAAGTAACCTTCGCCAGATGGACCAAAGCCAGTACCAGGAGTACCTACAATATGTACTTCATGGAGCAGTTTATCGAAGAAAGACCAAGAATCAAGTCCTTTTGGTACTTTCAGCCAAATGTAAGGTGCATTTACGCCACCGAAGGTTTGTATGCCAATACTTTCTAGGCCTTCCTTAATGATTCTTGCATTATCCATATAATATTTTATTACACTCTTGATTTGGGCTTGACCTTCAGGAGTATAAGTCGCTTCCGCACCTTTTTGGATAATATAAGGAGTACCGTTGAATTTTGTCGTTTGTCTGCGGTTCCATAATTTATTTAAGGGGTGTTTCTCGCCATTGGCAGTAAGAGCCAGAACGGTTTTAGGTACAACGGTATAGGCGCATCTAGTACCGGTAAATCCGGCTGTTTTGGAGAAAGATCGAAACTCAATAGCGACTTCTTTGGCACCTTCAATTTCATAGATGCTGTGAGGAAGCTCTGGATCTTGGATATATGCTTCATAAGCAGAATCAAATAAGATAATTGAGTTGTTTGTTCTTGCATAATCAACCCATTTTTTTAATTCTTTTTTAGAAAGTGTGGTGCCTGTAGGATTATTAGGAACACATAAGTAAATAAGGTCTACTTTTTCCGTAGGTAACTCTGGAACAAAATTATTTTCTGCATTGCAGATTAAATAGGTGACATTTTCAAAGATACCATTAGAAAAACCACCTGTTCTACCCGCCATTACGTTGGTATCCAGATATACAGGATATACAGGATCAGTAATCGCAACTTTGTTATGTACACCAAAAATTTCTTGTATATTACCTACATCGCTTTTTGAACCGTCACTGACGAAGACTTCATCTTCTTCAAGTTCGACACCTCTAGAACGATAATCAGTTTCAATGATCTTTTTGATGAGGAAGTTATAACCTTGTTCTGGTCCGTAGCCTCTAAATGTTTCGGCGTGTGCCATTTCATCCACGGCTTTGTGTAAGCCTTCAACGACAGCAGGGGTTAAGGGCTGTGTAACATCACCAATTCCCAATCGAATGATATTTGCTTCTGGAAATTCTGCTTTAAAAGTTGTAACTCTCTTTGCGATTTCTGCAAATAAATAACTGCCAGGGAGTTTCAAATAGTTTTCGTTAATTAAAGCCATTAATATAAGCTCCTTCCATAATATGATACATTTTAACTAAAGAATTTGTTAGTTTGATATCGTATTTACATACTTATTATTTCTATTGATTCAGTAGTTACATATCGTATAGCTTTATTATACTATATATGACTATTTTCCTGCATGTATTATGGGAGGATATTTAAAAATATCCTTTAAAATTATTATTTGCAGCTTGGATTACACCACTATATACATTCTATTTTATCCAAAACATCAGTTTTCATTACGTGAATCTTGCTGACTTTGCCTTTATAATATGATGGGGACTAGTACCTCATCTGCGTTAAAACTATAGATTTTAGTGAGGATTTTTTCGACCTGCAAGCGACGACAACGAAGCAGGACGGAAAAAGACTGCTAAAGTAGCAGAGTTTTTAATGCAGATGAGGTACTAGTATAGGTGCTACCATAATTGTAATAATACCAGCAACAATCATTGTTAAGCTTGCGATTGCCCCTTCGATAGAACCCATTTCATATGCCTGTGCCGTTCCTGCTCCATGCGCCCCCATTCCCAGAAGCATACCTTTACTAACTTGATGATGAATGGGAAGCCATTTTAGAATAAAAGGACCTGCAACGATTCCTACAATACCTGTTACGATTACAAAACTAGCTGTCATGGCAGGCAAGCCACCAATGGTTTGAGAAATATTCATCGCAATGGGAGTGGTAATGGAGCGCGGCGCCAAACTATCAAGAAGTTGTGGCGTCAAGTGAAACAATTTACCATACATAACGGAAGATACGATTGCAATGATCGAACCTCCGAAAACACCAAGGGCAATTTCTAATGCATATTTCTTTAATAATGCTCGATATTTATACAAGGGAACTGCAAAAGCGACGATTGCCGGCTGCAGCATATCCGTAATCCATTGCGTACCTGCAGAATAGGTTTCTAAAGAAACATGAAATGATAATAGCAAACTGATTAATACAAAAGGGCAGATGACTAATGGTGATAAAAAAACGGATTGATTTTTTCTATATAAAAGTTTTGCTCCTACATAACTAAGAATTGTAATAATAAAGCTAAATCCTGCTAACATATTATCGTCCCTTTCCTATCTTATTGAAAAATTCCGCAAGTAATCCCGTAGATACCATCACCGTTACGGTGCTAAGAAAAATAACGAATCCAAAACTTGCTCCATTGGTTATAATTAACTGTTTATACTGAACCACTCCGACAGCTGATGGAATAAAAAATAGAATTAACTCTGCAATGAGAAGGTTGGCACCTGTTTCGACCCATTCTAAAGAAATGATTTTTGCTTCTAATAAAAGAAAAATAAATAAGATTCCTAATATACTACCAGGGAAATGTAAATCAAATACCTGCGTTAGTTTATTACCCATTAGGGCAATTCCTAGTAACCCACCAATTTGAGCAATACATTTTAAAATGTACATTTTCTTCGCCTCCATGTTATATAAGTAGTATATATCATTACTAGCCATGCGTAAAATTCATAATAACAATCAAAATTATTGGTTTTGACTATGATTGTTAATCTACTCAAACATAAGAAGCTGTCAATGCACAAATCAAGATTGGTTTTTTTAGCAATAAAAAGGGAGGCTGCCCACAATATAGGTTTAAAAGACCTGTATTGAAGGCAGTCTCCTTACTTATAGAGTTTATAAGTTTTAGAGGGAACATTGAAACACAAAGGTCACAAAGATGCACAAAGAACACGGAGAAGTGCTTATTCTACCGCGTTTTTTCTTATATTACCTTCCGCGGGCTTGTTCTCTGAGACGTGCTACACGCTGAGCGGTAGCTGGATGAGTGCTAAATAAGTTCGTCATCCATTCTCCCGTCCCGCTTAACGGGTTAATAATAAATAAATGAGAAGTAGATGGTGTGGAGGCAGGCAGCACTTTATGCTTGGCATAATAATCAATTTTCTCTAAAGCACTTGCTAATGCTAATGGATTGTTTGAAATGGCACCACCAATTTCATCGGCCATATATTCTCTTGAACGAGAAATTCCTAATTGGATAAGAGTTGCAGCAATTGGGGCTAATACGATGGTAAATAGTGTACCTAGAAGACCGCCTCCATTATCGTCTTCATTGCTGCGACCCATACCGAAGATGGCTGACCATTGAGCCATGTGGGCAATCCAGGTAATAACGCCTGCGATTGAAGCAACAACGGTACTAATGAGTGTATCACGATTTTTAATATGAGCTAATTCATGGGCGATAACACCTGACAATTCGTCATAAGATAGAGTTTTCATAATCCCGGTAGTAACTGCGACAACACCATATTGAGGGCTGCGTCCTGTAGCAAAGGCGTTAGGGACATCGGAATCAATTACGTAAACTCTAGGCATCGGCAAGTTTGCCCTATGGGCAAGATTGGCTACCAGCTTGAATAGGTCAGGCCCTTGCTCAGCTGTAATTTCTCGGGCACTGTACATACGCAGAACCAGTTTATCACTAAACCAATAACTCCCTAAATTCATAGCCAAGGAGACTATCAGCATGATACCTACTCCGGATCTGCCGCCAAATAGACCACCAATTGCCATTAATAGACCTGTTAGGGCTGCTAACAATAAGGTTGTTTTTAGATTGTTCATTATAAAAAAGCCTCCTTTTTGATTTTGTTTTTTGAGTAAAAATCAAGATATAGTAAACAGACCTTGCCCACATACTGTTAGATATGAGGCAAGGTCTTGCTTGCAATTATGATTGCCAGTATAGCCGGGATGAATCCGTGTTGACGGCAGATACTGTACAGCTACTCCCCTTGCAGGGTATTTATATCTTTGTTTGCCTATATAATAGCATGAGGTTATATAATTGTCAATAATTATTCTTTTTTAAGAAAAGAAAGCTTGTATTTCCAGAATCAATTTGCAAAGTGAATGGTTAGGTTAATAATTTCTGGCGAATTGCCAATACGGACAGGGGGACCCCATGTACCGAAGCCGCAAGAAACGATCACCTGTAAACTTTCTTTCTGTAGATATCCCCAGTCTAATTCGTAGAGTCTTTTCGTGATTAGACTATTCGGAAATAATTGCCCCAAGTGAGTATGTCCTGATAGTTGCAAATCAACTCCTTGATCGACTGCATCTTGTAAATTTTTAGGTTGATGGTCAAGAAGGATGATCGGCAGCTTATGATCAATGCCTTCCATGATAGTTTTCAGGTCTTGTCGAGAGGCTCCTATATAACGCATTTTGGCAAGATCATCCCGGCCTACCACATAAAAACTATTATCAACTAGGGTCCATTGATCCCGGAGTATATGGATATTGCCTTGCTCTAGATATTGAATAGCAAGATCTGTTTGCTGATCGAAATATTCGTGATTTCCTAATACCGCATAGGTACCTAGTTTAGGTCGAAGTTTACGAAATGTCTCGATCATATGCTGATTTGGCAGAACATTGATATCATTATCAATAATATCCCCAGGAATCAGTACAATATCAGGCTCTAGTTGATTAATTCGATTGACTAATCGTTTTAAACGACGATTATCAACAATCTGTCCCAAATGAATGTCAGAGACCATGACGACTTGTAAGGTTTCTAAAGAACTTGTTCCTGCTGTTTTGGGTATCGTGATCTCATAGTTGATGGTCACTGGGTGACGAGCGTTCCACGTACCATAAGCAATCAGACAGGTTGTGGCCAGAAAAACGGTGGCAGCCACCCGCAAAGAATGTTGTTTTAATTTTAGCGGTAAAAAGGGTTTGTATGTATCGATGAAACGCAGAATATCAATAAAGAGAGTAAATAAAAATAAATAATAGATCATGCCGAGCCAAAAGGAACCAGTCAAAAGTAGGGTATCACCAAGGGGTGAAGGAGAGAGTTTTTGAATTAAACTACCCAAAGGGTAACTCAATGCAAAAAGACTGAAAATAAAGAGATAACTTATGGAGAAAATAAGAGATGATTTCCTTCGTAAGGATTGCCAGCCTCGTATCCCAATGTAAAAATTAATGGCACTATAGAGTAGTAGTACAATGATGATCATGGTAATGTATGCGCTCCTTCATATAGTCAACGTTGCTATATATGCTCCAAATCAGTGTGATACATGGCAGTCGTCACCGAATAATAGATAAGTCCATTTATTTCTTTTCGTGACCGATTGAGGATTTCCTGCCATAGATAGGACGAAATATGAACCACAAAGGCACGATGCCGCTGCCGCAATCCTTTGTGTCCTTTGTGTTTTTGTGGTTCGATTATTTATATGTTGGTAAAAGATGTGCAGCGTTTCTCTTATTATACTTCTTAATTATGCAGGATTTAGTGAGAAGGGAATCGAAATTGATAATTTTATATAATTGTAATGCTCTAATGCGGCTATTGAAAGTTAGCCTAGAAAAAGGGAGAAGTAGAATGGATAATCAACAGATTTGTGGACCGCTTGGGCCAGTTGATGAAGACTTGATCATAAAGACATGTCAAGAGTTAGTGCAAATTCCTAGCTATACAGGGCAAGAACAAGAAATTGCGGATTTGTTAGTAGAGAAGATGCTTGCTTTGGGGTATGATTCGGCTTGGATTGATGGCGTGGGCAATGTAATTGGTGAGATTCGCGGAAACCATCCGGGTCCTAAAGTGTTGTTTGATAGTCATATCGATACGATACCTGTGAGTGGTACTGAAACATGGATTCATGATCCTTTTGAGGGATTGGTTGAGAATGGACGTATTTATGGCCGTGGGGTTGTAAGCATGAAGGGAGCTTTGTCTGCAATGATATGTGGCTTGGCACCTTTGATCCAATATAAAGATAAACTATCTGGATCTGTATTTGTATCCGGTACAGTTGGTAAGGAGCAGTTTGAAGGATTGGCCTTTCGCCAAGTGATCCAAGTAATGAAGCCAGATTATGTGATTGTTGGAGAAGCTTCTGATTTGGCGATTTGCTATGGGCAGCGGGGGCGCGCTCAAGTGATCGTGATGACGAAAGGAAAAGCCGCTCATTCTGCTGTTCCCCTAGCAGGGAAGAACGCCAGTGATATGATGTTAAATTTAGTAGCAGAAATTAAGAAGCAAACAACCTTTTCAGTTAGCTCATTAGGGCAGGGTAGTCTAGAACTAGTAAGTATCGCCTCAGCTCCCTCTCCGGGAAGTTCTACAGTGCCCCATACATGTTGGGCTACATTTGATCGGTATATGGTCCAGGATGAATTAGAAGCAGATATCTTGCAGCCAATTCATAGAGCCATTGCTGTATTGCAGCACCAGGATGCTGACTTTAGCGCAGAGGTAGGGATTGCTGAGTCTGGTCTTGAGTGCTATACAGGACAATATTTATCGGGAAAACGGTTTTTCCCTGGGTGGATACTATCTCCTGAACATGAATTGGTAAGTGGTGCCCAACAAGCCTTAGGTAAAGCTGGTTTTACCCCTGCACTTTCCACCTATACTATTTCCACGAATGCTAGTTACTCCGCTGCGATAGCCAACGTTCCTACCATCGGTTTTGGTCCTGGCTGTGAGAAGGATATGCATATTGCTGATGAGAATCTAAAAATAAATCAATTAACGGCTGCAGCGGCAGGCTATCAGGCGATTGCCTGTCAGTTTTTGCTTACAAAGGAACAAGAAAGTAGTGAGAGGTGGCGATGAGTATTTTGGAAAGCAATAAAGAGGGATGGGAATATCTAAGAGAGATACCTGTTTTTTCAAGGCTGCCGGAAAAGCAATTGGAGATTATTCATAATCATACAATTGAGCGGCGCTTTCGCAAAGGCATGATTATTTTTCTTGAAGGTGATACGGGTGAAGGCTTTCATTATGTAAAAAGCGGTAAAGTAAAGGTTCTTAGAACTTCTGATGATGGGCGGGAACATATTATTAAGATCTTAGGGGCAGGAGAGATTTTTGCTGAGGTGCTGATGTTTAATAACCGGCCTTATCCGGCTACTGCTGTGGCAGTAGAGCCTTCCTGTATTGGTATGATACGTAATATAGACTTAGAGCAGCTGGTACTTACGAATAATGAGCTGGCTCTACAGTTAATAAAAGCGCTAAGTCAGCGATTAATCTATGCACAGCAGAAAATTAAAAACTTGGCTTTGAATGATGTAATGTCACGTACCGTAGAAGTATTATTGCGCTTAAGCCAGGAACAAGGTGATATCAAAGACAATGGCGTAATTGAACTTGCTCTTGATTTATCGAGGCAAGACTTAGCAAATCTGGTGGGTACAACAAGGGAAACGGTAACAAGGACGTTAAGTTCTCTGAAAAAAGATAAATTCATCGATTTTGACGGTCAGAAAATAAGAATTCTGGATGTGGAATATTTAAGACGCTTAATTTCCTAGTGTACACAAGGGTTGAAGGTTTTTGTAGAGCTTAGCAAGTAAAGTTTCTGTAAGGAGAATGTTAAACGCAGAGGACGCAGAGATGCACAAGAACATAGAGGAAGATAGTGATTATATCTATAAAAAATCCTGGATGAATTTTATTTCATCCAGGATTTTTATTTAGCCAAGAATGGCTTTTAGATCTTCATCAGGAGTGGTAATCAGCTGTAAACCGAAAGACTCATTTAATACTTTAAATACATTTGGTGAGATGAAAGCAGGTGGTGTAGGGCCAATGCGAATGTTTTTGACTCCTAAGTGAAGCAGAGTTAAGAGAATCGCTACTGCTTTTTGCTCATACCAGGATAGAACAAAGGAAAGTGGCAGGTCATTTACGCCGCAGTTGAATGCTTTAGCTAAGGCTACTGCTACTTGAATGCCTGAGAATGCATTGTTGCATTGTCCTAAATCCAAGAGGCGAGGAATGCCGTCAATATCACCAAATTCCAAATTGTTAAAGCGATATTTACCACAAGCTACGGTTAATATTACGCAATCTTTAGGTACCTTTTGTGCCAATTCAGTGTAGTAGTTACGACCAGGTTTTGCACCGTCGCAACCGCCAATTAAGAAGAAACGTTTGATCTTACCGGCTTTAACCGCTTCGACCACTTTGTCAGCCAAGCTAAGGATAACACTATGATGGAAACCCGTAGCAATTGTATAGTCTCCAGCTGTTTCAGGCAGAGCTGGTAAGGATTTAGCATGGGCAATAATTTCGGAGAAATCACGGTCAAGGATTTGTTTGCCACCTTCTAGACCAGTAATATTGCGCATATAAATGCGATCTCCATAGGAACATTTGTCAGTAAGCGGCATTACGCAGTTTGTTGTTACTAAAATAGCGCCAGAGAAATTTTCGAATTCTGTGCGCTGATTTTGCCATGCAGTGCCGAAATTTCCAATTAAGTGTTTGTATTTTCTAAGTTCAGGATAGGAATGAGCAGGTAACATTTCTCCATGAGTATAAACGTTAACGCCTGTACCTTCTGTTTGTTTTAATAATTCTTCAAGATCTAAGAGATCATGACCTGTAATCACAATGCCAGGGCCAGCTTTAGTGCCTGTAAATACCTGTGCAGGAGCTGGTGAACCGAAACGAGTAACATGGGCATTATCTAACACTTCCATGATTCTAAGGTTAATTTCACCGCATTTTAATACCATTTCAATATGGCGTTCTAAGCTAAAGTTAACATTTGTGAGAGTAAAGAATAAAGCATCATGCATAAAAGCGTCAACTTGTTCATCTCTAGCACCGAGTTCTCTAGCATGGTGGGCATATGCAGAAATTCCTTTTAAACCAAAAACAAGTGTATCTTGCAGACTGGCAATATCCTCATTTTTACCACAAACCCCTACCTTAGTACAGCCTGTACCTCCAGCGGTTTGTTCGCATTGACGACAAAACATGCTCATGAATCATATCCCCCTTACCATTTTTTGTTACATAATTCATTATAATGGTATTGAGAAAGAATAGATGTGATGTATGTCACAATTTGTAACACTTGCAAAAAAGAATAAGTATAGTCTTAAAAGAATCAAGTTACCACAAGAGTAATCTCGTCACCGTTTTTAACAAGTGATGTATATTCTGTCGGTTGATTATTTAAAAGAATCTTTACAATACTGCCAGGAGGAATGGTTTTCGGATTGAAATTGGCAGCCAGTAGTACATCGCTAATCATAGGATGTTCTTGCTCGGTAGAAGAAAAATGAATGACACTTTCATTGTGGGCAATATCTGTGATTTGAGAGACTTTATCATTCATGATGATCGTATAGCGACGAAGGGGGATACTACACTTAACTTTATTGAATAATACGGTGATGGAATGCTCCTCATCGTTATTGAGGCCTAATAGTTCACCCAGAGTTGGTTCGCAAAGAAGCGAAATCATGATCTGGTCGTTGGCACTTACGGGACTGGCAGCTGTGGCGGTGTTTCCGTTAATAGTGTATTTGCGCCAAATACTATATTCTCGTTCACTGCCATTGATAATATAGTGGTATGGCGGGACATCCATAGCGTTTCCAGTTGCGTCCAGAACTTCTTCTAGGGTACTCGGCACACGGTAAAGTACTTGGTCTCTATCGGCTAGTACTGCATCTGGTTGGGCTAATTCATCATTAATAGTAATAATCGGAGATATTTCGTAAGGCTTTTCATTGATAGAGATAGTATAGGAAGGAAGAATATCAAAAATATCGGAAAGACAAAGAGAGGGCATGGTGCCACTTGTGCCTTTGGTTACTTTGATCACATCATCTTCCTGCAGCAGTTCAGAAAGGGTAGCTTTATGACCATTTAGTTCAATGAGACTAGGAGTGCCATGGGTGCCGGGAAAGAAGTTGGTTTGGGAGTTAATATCAATGGTGATGCCAAGCCCTGGTTTGCCATGGAGACTCCTCGTGTCAATACCCGCAGCTAACAGAGCATCTGCAACGGTTAAGTGACCCAGATTAAAGAGATGTAAGGGTTGTTCGTTTAAGGTAACATTCATAAAATTAAGTGTACGGCTGGCAGAAAGTTTTAAAATCCCAAGAGGTGTGACTGCATCAGGGGTACAAAGGTCAGTCGGAATTTGGCTAATGCCTTCGATTATATCAGGGCGGCGAACCGCTACTCGCGGCGCTGGCATGTCAAGGCATTGGGCTAATGCTTCGGAAATCATCGGGGTGAGGGAACCACCACCGACTAAGAGAACCGCCTGAGGGGCCGTAACATTAAGGGATACGATCTGGGTTGCAATTAATTGTGCCAATTCAGCTACATGGGGTTGAATGTTTTTAATAATTTCACTTACGGCTATTTCCTGGGGAAGACCTAATACATCGGTGAGAGTAATGGTAGAGGATTCATTACCCGTAAGCTGGCGTTTGACCTTCTCTGCCACATTGAAGTCCAAAAGATATTGCTGGGAAATAGCTTCCGTAATTTTATCACCGGCGCAGGGAACCATACCATAAGCAATAATCGAACCATCTTTCGTGATGGCCACATCCGATGTACCTGCTCCGATGTCAACCAGGACTAAATTCAAATGGCGCATGGTTTGAGGAATTAATACATTAATTGCTGCAATAGGTTCTAAGGTGAGAGTGGCTATTTCTAAATTGACAGAGGTGATAGCTGACTGCAAAGAATCGATAACTTGTCTAGGCAGAAAGGTTGCAATTAGTTCAACCGTAGCTTTTTTACCTCGTTGCCCCACTAAGGTCTTTAACGGCGTCTTATCCAGGATGAAGCTAACGACACTATATCCTACACAATAGTAAGAGGTAGGGTCGGATATCGTATTGGATGTAGCTAATTTATGCTGAGCCGATTGGATAGCTGCCAGTTCTAGAGCGTGCTCATCACTGGATGTGAGGACACCCCTATCTGACATTTCAATTTCAGCCCTAGATTGAATGGTGCATAAAGCTCGACCAGCTGCGGCTACTGAGACTTTCTTCAAGAGACCGCAAGAGGTCTCTAATGCATTTTTTACTTCGGCAATAATCGCTGCTACTTCTGGAACATCATGAATTTGCCCATCCATCATCGCGCGAGTACGGTGCTCCAGGCGATGAGAGGCAATGATCTGAATGCTATTATCTACTTTTTCCCCCACTAGGCCGACTACACTGCGTGTTCCAATATCTAATGCAAAGAGTAGATTTTTTTCCATTAATGTGCTCCTTTTATGTATGGTTTTATTTGTACCAGAATATGAATTCCTGGTTTGTATAAAAATAGGAAGGATCAAGAGTTTCATCTTTCCCGAATTAGGGACGAAACAGATACAATATCTCTATAAATAGTATTACTTTCGCGTTTTTCTGCTAATTTCCTTTTTGCAAGAAATAATTGCTCTGGCAAAGTAACGAGCGTAAGTATAAACACGGCTGGGGCCGATGCTGTACTTGGGACATAGCAGGAAAAAAAGTATGTATTTATAACGCATTTTTTGATAAAATGTAACATAAGTATAAATTTTATATTGTGGGGCAATAGCCTGCTTAGATTGAGAGGAGTTTATCTGTGTCTCAAATACACATTGTAGTTGATAGCATTGGGCAAGTGCCTGATGAAATGCTTGCTGGGCATCCTAATTTACATGTCGTAGCCCTCAAGGTACGGGTTGGTGACCAGGAGTGGCGGGAAAATGAGATTTCTACAAAAGAGTTGTTTCACATTTCCCAAGAGACGAAACAACATCCTAAAACATCGCAGCCGGCGCCAGGTGATTTTATAGAAGTTTGTCAGCCTCTTATTAAAGCAGGTAAAGAAATAATTATTATCAGTGTATCAGGGGGATTAAGCGGTACTGCAGAAGGTGCCAGGTCGGTTGCTAACATGATCGGCGGGAAAAAAATTCACGTAATTGATTCAGGTACTGCGTCGGTTGGTATGGTGCAGATGGCTAAGACCGCACTAGAGATGGCTTTGGTCAATTGTTTCGCTAAAGATATTGTTGACAGATTAGAAACCATGGCAAAAGCGACGCACACGTTCTTAATTCCAGATACCTTAGAGTATTTATATAAAGGGGGACGGATTGGCGGTGCCTCTGCCTTGTGTGGCAGTATACTGCAAATAAGACCCTTACTGTATTTAGTTGATGGCAAAGTTGCTGTTATGGATAAGGTTCGTACCAAACAGCGAGTCGTGAATCGCATGTTAGATGAGCTGCAAAAGTATCAGAATTTAGAATATATTGGTATAGGCCACATTGATGTCCCGGAAGAAGGGGAAGCTTTGAGGTTACGAATACAAGAGATGTATCCAAAAACTCTTATATTACCTGCAAAAATTGGCTCCGTATTAGGTGCCCATTTAGGACCAGGCTTGTTAGGCTTAGTTTTCCAGGAAAAAATCTAAATCGCAATATTTCTATGTAGGAGGATTTTATAATGCAGGGGAAGACTGAATGGCTTACAGGTAATGATTTTCGTCGTATGATACTTGGGGCATACCAAACGTTTATGCGAGAGCATGAACATATTAACAGTTTAAATGTTTTTCCAGTGCCTGATGGTGACACTGGTACGAATATGTTATTAACATTAAGAGCAGTAGCCCAGACTGTAAAAGAGGCTCCGGAGGTTGGCATCGGTCCTTTGAGTAAGCGGGCGGCAGATAGTGCGATTATGGGGGCACGAGGAAATTCCGGGGTAATTTTATCCCAGATTTTTCGTGGTATTGCTAGAGGATTAGCTGGTAAGGACCAAGCCACATCATCTGAAGTCGGTAAAGCTTTTCAATATGGTGTATTGTATGCGTATCGTGCCGTATCAAAACCTGTAGAGGGGACCATTCTCACGGTGGCTAAAGGAATTGCCAAAGGGGCTCACCGAGCGGTGAGGGATGGTTTAGATTTTATGGATGTTTTATCGGAAGCTATTAAAGCTGGTGAAGTAGAATTAAAGAAAACTCCAGATCTATTGCCAATATTAAAATCTGCCGGAGTTGTAGATGCGGGCGGTAAAGGGCTTATCGTATTTTTATCCGGTTGCTTAGAAGGTCTGAGTGGAGAGTCTTCAGGTCCTGAAGCTAATTTTGACAGTAATTTGCGCGTTGCTTCTCTTGAATATACAGGAGTCGATATTACACATCCCTACTGTACTGAATTTTTGGTGAAACACTGTAGCCTCAATACCGCTGATGTAAGAAAACATCTGCTCCCTATGGGAGATTCTTTGGTCGTAGCGGCGGGCAGCGATGTCATGAAGGTGCATATTCATACAGCTCGTCCTGGAGTGGTACTGGAGTCAGCGATGTCCTGGGGGACGTTGCATGATATAAAAATTGATAACATGGCTGATCAGCATCAGCAGCGTCATGAATTTTTGGATGTAGTGCCAGGGCATAACCAAGTGGCTATCATCAGTGTAGCTGCGGGCCAGGGCTTGGCTGATATTATGAAGCAAATGGGAGCTGCAACTGTTATTATGGGCGGACAGACTATGAATCCGCCTGTGGAAGATTTTATTGACGCAGTGCATCGGGGTAATAGCGAAAAATATATTATTCTGCCTAACAATAAAAATATTCTTTTGGCAGTAGGTCAAGCACAAAAACTATTAGGTAATCGAGTGGAAATTGTACCAACTACGAATGTGCCCCAAGGTTTGGCGGCATTAATGGCTTTTGATGCCAATCTTTCCATACAAGATAACATGGTTCGTATGACAGCACGGAGTAAAGAAGTAAAAGCTGCAGCGATTACAATGGCTGTGCGTGATAGTGTCGTAAACGGCCATACCGTAGCAGCTGGTAAATACATTGGTGTGCAGGATAGCAAAGTAATTGTTGATGCGGATGATGTAGGTGCTGCACTACGCAGTATGGTGGAATTTTTATTAGATGATGAGGATGAAGTAGTTAGCTTGTATTATGGTGCTAGCCTGACAAATAGGGCGGCACAAGTATTGGCAGATGATCTGGCAGTCCACTTGCCTGCTGTCCAGATTGAATTATATTTAGGTGGCCAGCCGCATTATGATTTCATTATTAGTATTGAATAAGGAGTTTAAGTTGGCAAACCTTCTTAGATATACTCTAGGAAGGTTTGTTTTAAAAGGTATATGCGGTAGAGGAGGCTATACGAAGTGGATGTTTTTGTAGCGAGGCAGCCTATTTTCACAAAAAGTCAAAAGCTTTTTGCCTATGAACTGTTATTTCGAGACAGCTATGAAAACACATGTACTTGCACTGATGGTGATCAAGCGACATCTGAGGTAATATGCAACAGCTTTTTTGCGATTGGTATGGATGTTCTTACTGGTGGTAAACGCGCATTTGTTAACTTTACAGAGAATCTGATAAAAAAGGAAATACCCCTGCTATTACCTAAAGAGTTAGTCGTAATTGAAATATTAGAGACAGTGGAACCTACTGCCGAATTGATCAAGGCTTGTGAAAAATTAAAACAAGCAGGATATGTATTAGCATTAGATGATTTTGTCTTTCATCCTAGATTTATGCCTCTGCTGAATATTGCTGATATTATAAAAGTTGATTTTTTAACCACCACTGGGCATGATAGGAAAAGGATTATGAGTAGTGTTGGTGAACGAAACATTAAATTTTTAGCTGAAAAAGTAGAATCGCGAGCTGATTTTGAGCAAGCTGTAAAAATGGGTTATTCGTACTTTCAGGGATATTTTTTTAGTAAACCTTTGGTTCTGAGAGGAAAAGCGGTTCCGAGTAGTAAAATTAATCAGTTACGGGTTCTTAGAGTACTGCAGGAGCTAGATAAAGAAAATTTTAACTTTAACGCAATTGAAAAATTCATTATGTATGATTTAGCCTTGTCTTATCAGTTGTTGCGATTTATTAACTCTGCAGCTTTTTGTTTAACAAATGAAATTTCCTCTGTGAAACATGCTTTAGTGTTAATGGGGAAAAATGAGATTGTTAAATGGGTATCCTTAATTGTTATGCGGACAGTTGGTGATAATAAAACAGATGGTATTCTTGTTACCTCGTTAGTACGGGCAAGATTTTCTGAATTACTTGCTCAACGAGTAGGATTTAAAGGGCGGGAGTCAGAATTGTTTATGATGGGGATGTTTTCCTTAATTGATGTCTTCATTGGCAGACCTCTCAAAGATATTATGGCTGAGCTGCCTATTAGTGAAGAGATTAAAAGTGCATTATTAGGAGAATATAATGATTTTGGCAAGATCTATCATCTGGTGTTATTCTATGAAAGAGCGCAGTGGGAAGCTTTTATGACTTGTGCTGCTAGTTTAGGTATCGAGGAAAAACATATCCCTGATGATTATAAAAAAGCAGTAGCTTGGGCTGATGAGGTTTGTTCATTATAGTAAGGTTAAAGAAAGGGGATCATTATGTCTGAAAGAATAAGTTTACAAGATGTACTGCGGGAATATGGAGTGCCATTAGTAACACTAGATATTACTGCTTCGGAAGCGGAGTGTCACAAGTTGCGGGAACACTTAAAAACGCTGACAAAAAATAAAGAACAGGGATATTTAGAAGTGAATTGTTCCTTCTTTGTTGATATTCATGATATTGATCGTTATTTAAGCGGAGAATTGCCTAATTTGTCAGCTATTTATGCTTTTCCAGGAGATGTAAAAGTTCATAAGGAGGAGTAGGTGTTTTTAGTGAGAAAGATTATAATATTTACATTATTGTTTGTTTTTCTTAGTACTGTATGTTTTGCTGCAGTAAGCAGCTCAGGGTCTAGGTCATCTTCTGGTTCGAAGTCATTTTCTGCACCGTCATCCAGCAGTTCGCCTAGTAAGTCAGCAGCACCAGGAAGTACGGGAGGCACTTATAAACCCTCCGCGCCTGCCAACAGTTTTGGTGACAAAGCTCCTGCAAAACAGACAACACCTGATGTGCAACAAAACAATCCATCCCAATCTACTGGCGGATTCTGGCGAAATGCCAGCATGATCGGCGGAGGTTTTCTAGCGGGAAGCTTATTTGGCAGCCTGTTTGGCGGACATATGGGAGGTATGTCTGGAATCTTTAGTATGTTACTAAATGTATTGATCATTGGCGGAGTCATTATGCTGGCTCGTAATGTATGGGATAAATATAAGAACAAAGATAAAGATAAGGATCGATATAGGTAATAAAGTGATTTCCATCTCTTAGTTTGAATGCTCATCATCCGTTGCCATTTCTCCTTGGACCGCTAGACCAAAATCTTTGACTAAGGTAGAAATACCAAAATTAAGGCAACAGAGCGAATGACAGTATTATCAGCAAAAGACAAATCCACGGACACCTATGTAGGTATTCGTGGATTTGTCTTTCTTATTTCGAATAAGAATTCAATCTTTTCTAACCTTTTTCTGCTGCCTGAGAATCGGCTAGCAATATAACACCAAGGATAACTAGAGATCCTCCGATCCATTGCATTGTTTCGATGGATTCTTTTAAAATCAAAAAGGCTAACAGCATAGAAGTAAATGGCATCAAGCAAGAAAAAGCAGCAGCGGTATGGGCTGTACATCTTTTGATACCAGCATACCACAAAACGTAAGATAGCATAGTAACGATTAAACCATACCACAAAATAGATACCCATCCCTTTAAGTCAAGTAATAGCAAAGATGAAACGGGGTATTCAAATGCTGCAGGAATGATGCAAAAAAGAAAAGCAACAGCGGACACGAGCAGAGACTGAACGGTTGGCTCTATCTTATCCATATTGCCGCTTATTTCGCTCAAACTATGAATACGCGATAGGATATTGAATAGAGATTCGCTTCCTGCTGCACACACTACCAGTATATTTCCCAATACATGTTCTGCTGTAAGGTTTGAAAGTTGTGCGCCTTGAAGCAGTAGAACTCCCAAAACAGCACAGATGATACCACCTGTGGTTTTTGCATTTGATTTCTCTTTCAGCATGGTGCGTGCTAATATACTTGTCAATACCGGTGCAGCGCCAATCAAAACGCCAGCTTCTGTTGAGCTGGTGTTTTGCAATCCGAATAAAAGGAAGGCTCTAAATAAAAAAATACCGAAAAATGCCTGTAGGCAAATCATGATCCAGTCATTTTTGCTCATTTTAGGAATCGCTTGCTTGATTCGTAACATGTAAAATGGCAGCAATATGATAAGTGCCGCAAGAAGGCTTGCTGCGGTTATCGTAAAGGTCCCCAGAGAATCAGACACAAACCGTGCAGCAATTACTGAGGTTCCTGCAAGTACAAAAGATATGGCTAAATAGATGCGCCCTTTTAATTTTTCCACAATCCACGCTCCTTTACCTCTATAAATTACTGTGTTATTATACTATCATAGAGACTGGTATAACGAAATATCCAGTTTAGCGAATATATTACATACCAGTAGGAGAGTGTATGTGGAATATTATATTGAAAAGGGAAAAGGAGATTTCATTATCACGGCAGCTTTTCTATTCCATGAAAAAACTGATTCTTGAAGGTAAAATCACTGCGGGGGAAGCTTTGCCTTCCAGTCGCGGTCTTGCCAAGAATTTGTCTGTTTCACGAAGTACAGTTTGCGAAGCCTATGATATGCTTATTACAGAAGGTTTTGTTGTAAGCCGGCAGGGAGCACCCACGAAGGTGAAAGAGGGACTGCATCTGGACAAATACCATACGAAAACAATTACTTATGAAACCAGTCAACCATCTTTCTCCACGGATTTTAAAACAGGACAGCCTGATGTAAGTTGTTTCCCGCGTTATCTGTGGAATCAATTACTCTATAAATCCTGTGAAAAACTGCAAGACAAAGATTTAGGATACTTCACAACGGCGGGATATGAACCCTTGAGGGAAGAAATAAGCCAGTGGTTATTTCGTACGCGGGGTATATTGGCAAAACCCCAAGACATTTTTATCACTACGGGAACCACACAGGCACTGAACCTTTTCGTTCAAATGTTATCAAAAGAAGGACTGCCCTTTGCAGTGGAAGATCCATGCCATTTGGGAATTATAGAAATTCTGAAAAACAGAAAAATTCCCTTTTTAGGTATTCCTGTAGATGAAAATGGCATTAGAACGGAACAACTAGAGAATCAGAATTTCTCGACAGTGTATGTTACCCCCTCACATCAATTCCCTCTTGGAGGAATTCTTCCCGCAGAACGCAGGGCAGAACTCATTCGCCTGGCACGGAAGCAGAATTTTTATATTATCGAAGATGATTATGACAGCGAATTCCGGTATGGAGGCGCGCCGATAACTCCACTTTATTCTATGGGCTGTGAATCGGTTCTCTATGCGGGCACCTTCAGCAAAACCATGTATCCGGCACTGAGAGTTGGCTTCGTGGTGCTGCCGCCTCAGCTTCATGCCCAATGGCTTCATTTGCGGAAGTATTTTGATGTGCAAAATCCAATTATTGAACAAGCTGCATTGACAGAATTTTTAAGTCAAAGAAAGCTTGACAAATATGTACAGAAAATTTGCAAACTGTATGGCGAAAAGCGTCAACTATTTTTAAAATCTATTTTGCAGTGTTTTGGGAAAGAAGTCTGTTTGCTCGGTGATGCTTCGGGACTGCATCTCGTCCTGCAAATTCCAGGAGTCTGTTTTGATGAAGGATTTATTGCAAAAAGCCAAGCTTTTGGGATTCGTGTGTATCCTATAGAACACTATTGCATTAGAAAAGGAAATCATTCCGATAAACTGATGTTAGGATATGGGCATTTACATGTTGATGAAATTCACCAAAGTGTTCTGCGTTTGTATGATTTTATAATGAAAAACAGCATTCCCAGTTTACTATGATGAACACGCTTAAAGTACGAAATGATGCTGCAAACAACTTAAAATAGAAAATAGCACAGGTTAATCGAAAGATTCCTGTGCCATTTTGTACAAGGAGAATAAACTTCTTTTCTTATTTGTAGCTTATCATCTATTTCTTATCTCCAGCTGCTGCCACCTGTTTTAGACTCAGGCCAATGCGATTCCGATTTTCGTCTACGTTTAAGATCATAACATCGACAATATCTCCCACTGAAATAACATCTAGTGGATGGCGAAAGGGTTTATAACTCAGTTCTGAGCGATGGATGAGACCATTGGTCTTAATGCCAATATCTACAAAGACGCCAAAATCAGTTACATTATGCACAGTGCCTTTTACAATCGTTCCAGCAGTTAGTTCTGATAATTTAACAATATTTTTGCGGGTCATGGGAGCTGGCATGTCTTCTCTAGGATCACGACCGGGTTTGGCTAGTGCTGCCAAAATATCACGAACGGTAGGTTCACCTGCTTCCAGCTCGGCTGCCAAAGTAGCAGCGTTTGCTTTTAGTGCTTCTTCTTGAATGGTTTGCAGAGTGGTTTTATCTTTTAAATCTTTTGGTGAGAAACCAAGTTTGGCTAAAATAGCTGCTGCTAACTTATAAGATTCCGGATGAACAGGAGTATTATCTAAAGGCGTTTCTCCATCTTGAATACGCAGGAAACCAGCGCATTGGATAAAGGTGGATTGTCCTAGACGGGCAACTTTAAGTAGTTGAGCTCGACTTTTAAAAGTGCCGTTTTCTTCTCGATAAGCTACGATATTTTTGGCTACGGTAGCATTAATGCCCGATACATGTTTTAGTAGTTCAATGGAGGCGGTATTTAACTCGACACCAACATGATTTACAGCAGATTCGATTACGTTAGAGAGGGTTGCACCCAGTTCTTTCTGGTTTACGTCATGTTGATATTGACCAACGCCAATTGACTTAGGATCAATTTTCACTAATTCAGCTAAAGGGTCTTGTACTCGTCGTGCAATGGACACGGCACCTCGCAAGGTGACATCCAAATCAGGCAATTCGTCTTTTGCCAGTTTAGAAGCAGAATAGATAGAAGCACCCGCTTCATTGGTAATTAGGTAATTTACTGGCAGTTGGTGGGTGTTAATCAGCCCAGCAGTAAATTCTTCCGTTTCATAGGAAGCTGTACCGTTGCCAATTGCAATGAGTGTTACACCATATTGTTTTATAGCCTCTAGAGCAATTTGTGCTGATTTTTCTTTTTGCCCCTCTCCCATGGTCACATAAAGGACATTTGTGGTGAGGACAGAGCCTGTAGGGCTAACTACGGTCATTTTACAGCCTGTGCGATAACCTGGATCAAGTCCCATGACGGTATGTCCAGCAAAAGGCGGCTGGAGAAGTAATTGGCGCAGGTTAAGGCTAAAGACACGGATTGCCTGCTTTTCTGCATTCTCTGTTAAAAGAGAGCGAATTTCCCGATCAAGAGCAGGAAATAATAACCGTTTATAACCATCAGTGACTGCTAATAAGATGCATTCGCTGAAAATAGAAGTCCCTTTATTGATTTGACGGTTGATTAATTCTATATTGGTATCATGTGGAGCTTCTAGGGTTACTTTGAGTAGTTTTTTATCTTCTCCCCGATTGACTGCTAAAATACGGTGAGAGGGGATACGGTTAACGGGTTCTTTATATTCTTTATAAGTAAGAACTTCTTTACCTAGTTCCTCTGCTACTGCCAGCTCTGTACGAATTTCGGCTGTTCTCCATAGCTGTTTTCTCATGTTGGCCCTAATTTCGGCTGTTTCGCTGATTGTTTCAGCAATAATATCAAGAGCCCCTGCTAAGGCATCTTCAGCAGTATCCACTTTATTTTCAGGGGATATAAAGTCTGCTGCAACTGTAAGAGGTGTACCCGTTGTCAGTTGTTGAGACAAAATAATGTCGGCTAAAGGTTCTAGTCCTTTTTCCCGGGCAACTTGGGCACGAGTACGTTTCTTTTGCTTAAAGGGCAGATATAAGTCTTCTAACTCTTGCAGTTTGGTAGCGGCAATAATGGCCGCACTTAATTCGGGTGTCAACTTGCCTTGTTCTTCAATATTAGCAAGGATGTCTTCTTGTCGTTTTACCAGATTGCGCAAATATTGCAGGCGTTCTTCTGTAGTGCGAAGCTGCTCTTCATCCAGTTCTCCAGTCGCTTCTTTGCGATAGCGAGCGATAAAAGGAACAGTATTGCCTTCGTCTAATAAATTAATAGTAGCAATTACCTGAGGAACTTTGATAGTAAGCTCCCTGGCGATTACGATAGGAATATCAGTATATAACATATTGCACCAACTTTATGATTTTTAGATGGTTTTTATTATACCATAAAAAATTTTAAAAATATAATATATAGAGGAAGAGTATACGTTTTAGAGGTGGAAAAGCTGACATTTTTTGAGCCACAAAGACACAATGCCGCTGATGCGGCATCCCTTTGTGTCCTTTGCGTCTTTGTGGTTCGATTCGCTTTATATGATTTACAGAATGCATTAGTATTTTCTTATGCAGTGTACTAGTATTCAATTACTTTGCTGATAGCCAGGTTGGGTTCTTGCCGTAGGTTGACAACCACTTTGCCTAGTTTTGTATTGAGTTTAATTTCAGGGCGCAGCAGGTGGCTTTGATGATTTTTCGTCACGTGGGCCACTTGCTTCGTATTTAATAGAACTAAACTGCCAACAGGATAGATTGGTATCGTATGGATGAATATCGTAAGAAGATGCACATCAAAAATTGTATTGCTTTTTGCTAACATTCCTTCAATTACCTCCAATTGAGAAGTGTTTTCAATAGTGGCTTTTGTGATCGCTTTATCAAAAAAATTAGCAATGGCTACAATCTTTGAAAACAAATGAATTTTATTATTAGTGAGACCTAAGGGCAGTCCCGATCCATCTAAAGCTTCGTGGTGTTCGGCCACAATTCGTGCAATTTTCGGTGATAATTTGTTACGCAACAGTAAATTGCGTCCATATAATGTGTGCAATTTGGCACTATCAAATAACAAACCATTGATACGAGGAAGAGTCGCTTTTCCAATGTCATGTAATAAGGCCCCTAAGGCTAGTTCATAAAGGTCATCCTTGGACATATTCAACTGAAAGCCTGTTATTAATGAAAGTAAACAGACATTGATGGAATGAACGAGTTCTTGCTGATTGGGATAATAAATTTGTGTATTAATCATTGTGGTTGCTTGTTGTGATGCTTGATCGATAATGTTATTGATAAGGTTACCAATTTGCTCCAAATATAAAAAAGTAAGCTTTTCATTTGCCAAAAAGCTGGTTTGTAGCGAAGACAAGGCCTGGAAACAAAGGGACAGCTCGGTGCGCAATTCAGAGGGAATTACTTGCTGTTGTTTGAGCAGCGTTGCTTCTTGGTCAAAGATGCGAATGGTATTAATACCAAATTTTTTTAAGCGCTTAATATAACTTTCTGTTAGTGTAATTCCTTGTTCAAGTAAAAGTTTTCCATACTCGTCTATAACGTCCTGCCCTAATATCATTCCAGGTTCAGCATAGTCAATGATCATGACAACAACTCCCAGTATAAAAACGTTTCTGTAATATTTTGTAGTATTGTATATATTATTGTAATGGATTTTTTAGGAAGGAATAAGGTACTATAGTCCTATTAATCTGGGGAATTAGACCTTGTTACAATAAAGATCTAGATAATAAGTATAGACTAAAGCAGCAATGCTATGGCGGATAATCGAACCATGTTGTAGTTGCTTGCTATATTTAAACATGTTATTCTTTAATCAAGAGTATTTAAAGGATCATACCTTATGTACGTTGGAGAGATATAAAAATCGGCACTATATGAGGTGAGGGTTTTGACTGACTTTTTATTATGGGAAATGATTGAACGAATGAGTGTGGCTGCTACGCTGGCTTTTCTATTGTCTCAATTTTCAGTATTTCGGCGAATGATTTATCGACAAGGTAATTTTAGTGAAAAAGCTGCGATCACTATTATTTTCGGTTTTATTGGTATTTTAGGGACCTATGCTGGTATTCCCGTCGGCGATGCATTAGCAAATTCCAGGGTTATTGGTGTAATGGCTGCTGGGCTGATTGGCGGTCCTATTATGGGGACAGCCGCTGGAATTATAGCTGGCGGGCATCGCTATTTATTAGGTGGTTTTACATCATTTTCTTGTGGAATCTCTAGTATTTGTGAAGGATTACTGGCAGGTCTAATCCACCGTTATTATCACGAGAAGCTCATTCCTTGGTGGATCGCTTTTGTTGCCGGTGTTGCAGGGGAAGTCATGCAGATGATTATTATTTTGCTTACGGCTCATCCCTATGATATGGCTAGGAATTTGGTAGATGCGATTGGAATGCCGATGATTCTGGTCAATTCCTTAGGCGTTGCTATTTTTATGCTAATTATTAAGACGGCGATGTATACCCAAGAACAGGTTGGGGCTGAACAGTCTCATAAAGCTCTTGATATTGCAACCAAGACCTTGCCGTATCTGCGACATGGCTTAGATCGCAGCTCTGCTCAGGCAACAGCTCAAATTATTTTTAATGCAGGAAGCTATGAGGCAGTTGCCATTACGGATACGGAGCAGGTGTTGGCTTTTGTAGGCGTGGAGTCAACACACCATTCTGCAGATACTTTAGGATTAACCCTTGCTACCAATCAAGTGCTTTCTAAGGGAGAGATGTATATCGCACAAAATGCTTTAGAGATTGGCTGTTCTTGCAAAAATTGCAAATTGGCCAGTGCCATTATCGTGCCTTTAAAACGTGCAAATCGCATTATAGGCACGTTGAAGTTATATTATACAAGGGCAAATGCCGTAGGACATGGAGACAGAGTTTTTGCTTCTGGTATCGCCCATTTATTTTCCACACAATTAGAATTAACAGAAATTGATCGTCAGGCGAAATTAGTTTCTAGAGCAGAGCTTAAAGCGCTTTATGCACAAATCAATCCTCATTTCTTATTCAACACCCTTAACACGATTACTTCTTTGGTACGTACAAAACCTGATTTAGCAAGAGAGCTTTTGTTAAAGTTAGGAGCTATGTTTCGGCATACCTTACATAAAACGGGGCGTAATATTACCCTCAAAGAGGAACTATCCCAAGTACGTGCTTATTTAACCATTGAGCAAGCTAGACATGGCGAGAAGCTAGTAATTCAAGAGATGATATCTCAAGAAGTAGAAAAATATTTGATTCCTACCTTAACCATACAGCCTTTAGTAGAAAATGCGATAAAGCATGGGCTGCAACCCAAGGAAAATGGTGGCTGCATTATAATTAGCGCCAAGGAAGATGGTCAGGATATTGTGATTACGATTCGTGATGATGGTGTCGGCATGGATGTCAAAGGGCGGTGTCCTTTGGCGGCGCCTGCTCCAGAATGCATTGGTCTATCCAATGTTCATGAACGTTTACGAGGACAATATGGCATAGGATATGGATTGTCCCTTTTGAGTGCCCCAGGCAGTGGAACTACAGTAACCTTGCGTATTCCAAAGCGTGTGTATGATGAGGGGGAAGAATGTGCTTAGCATTTTGATCGTAGATGATGAGAGTCCGGCTCGCGATGAGCTAAAGTATTTATTGTCCTTGGAAAATGAAGTGGAAATTGTGGGCGAAGCGGATAGTGGGGCCGCAGCGATTGGATTAGCAGCTCAATTAAAGGCGAATGTTATTTTTATGGATGTACAAATGCGGGGTATGAATGGTTTAGAAACTGCAGCTATACTTCGTACTATTGTTCCGGAAACCTTACTGGTATTTGCCACTGCCTATGATGAATATGCTGTCCAGGCTTTTACAGTTGGCGCAGTAGATTATCTTTTAAAGCCTTTTGAAAGAGAACGTGTACATATGACAATCCAGCGCCTGAAAAATTATCATAGTGATGAATGGCGGGCCGCGGTTGGCCGCGTGGATGCGGCGTTAAATAAATCCAAAATTGTTGTGCAAAAGCTTCCTCTGGAAAGAAATGGTAAGATTATTATGGTGCATTACAATGACTTGATTTATGTGTATACCCAAAAAGGTATTGTTACAGTAGTTACAATTTATGGTGAATTTAGTTATACAAGTACTTTAACGGAATTAGAGGAACGTTTGGCCCAGACTAATTTGGTGCGTGTGCATAAGAGTTATATTGTAAACATGGATAAGGTAAAAGAGGTAGTGCCTTGGTTTAAGGGAACCTACTGGTTAAAAGTTGAAGGCGATGTTGAAATACCAATTAGCAAAAGTCGAGTTAGAGAGATCAAAGATATATTAGGATTAAAATAATAGAATATTACTCGTCATCTGACATCAGGGGCTGTTGGCAGCCTCTTTTGTCAGATATTTTTTTTGAGTATCAGAATGTGCAAGTTTTGTAGGCGAAAAGATATAAGATGCTATGAACCACAAAGGCGCAATGCCGCTGCTGCGGCATACAAAGGAGTACACAAAATAAATTATAAATAGAATCCTTTGTGTCCTTTGCGTCTTTGTGGTTCCTTTTTAGCCCCCTAGAAGATTTGAA